>JBCDMA010000073.1:0-14096 GCA_038744645.1 Pseudomonadota bacterium
AAATTGGTGAGTAACGATACTGAAGCGTCGAACAACGTTGGGCTTTCGATTGCCGAATTTGATGAATGGCAGTTGAGCGCTGCTGGAACGGTGGACGTCAATGACGCGATCTCTGTGCGTATTTCAGTGCAAAATACGCAATCTGATGGCTTTGTAAAAAATCAGTTTCTTAATAGAGAGGACACCAATGGCGTTGATGAATTAACGGCTAAGGCCACACTCTTTTATGATATTGACGATACTTCATCGCTACAAGCAAGCTTGTATCGTTTTGATATTGATAATGGATACGATGCCTTTTCGTTGGACAATGACAATGTCACGCGTTCTGATCAGCCTGGCTTTGACAAAACCGACGCAGATGCATTGAGTGTAAAATACTCAAAAGATTTTGGCACTATTCAGCTGCAGACGATCGCAAGTAGACTTGATGGAGAGTTTGATTACGCATACGACGAAGACTGGACATTCGTCGGCTTTCATCCGTTTGCATACTCATCGTTTGACCGGTATTTGCGTGATATTGAAAGAACGAAACTCACCGTCCGGGTAGCGGACGATTCAAGTGATCAACAACGTTGGTTAGCCGGTGTAAATTATTTTGCTAATGATGAGTCACTACTTCGAGAGTACACGTTTAATGAAGGTGACTTTACGAGCGAATATGACCCAACGACAATTGCCTTGTTTGGGCAATATGCATGGCGACTTTCAGAAAACATCAATGTGATTTCAGCAGCACGTCTAGAGTCGTTCTCTGCCGACTATTCTGATAATGATGGTTTTGAAGAATCGCTCGATGATACGCTGTTCGCAGGCTCCGTCGAAGTGCAATATGATATTGGTAATAACTTAGTATATTCTAGCGTCAGTCGCGGCTATAAAGCGGGTGGCTTTAACATTGATCAACGGTTGACAGGTGATAATCGCACCTTTTCGCCTGAGTATAATTGGAATATTGAAGCAGGTATACGCGGCATGGCGCTTGACGGCATAGCACAAGTCGCTGTGGGCTTGTTTTACATGAAAAGAACCAATGCGCAGGTGAACGATTTCGCTACATTTGAACGTGTCACGGATGAAGGAACAACAGTAACCTCCTTTGCAGATGCTATTCGAAATACCGATACGGGCACGAACAAAGGGGTAGAATTGAGTTCTACTTGGTTTATTCACCCTGATTGGACGGTGCAGTTGAATGCCGGATATTTGGATGCAACGTTTGGGAATTACAATCGTTTGGATGGCAGTTTTGTGCCAAAACAAGACCAGGCACAAGCGCCCGAATTCACGCTCTATGCAAGTTCAACTTATGCGTTCAGCGACCTACTCACCTGGTTTATCGACATTGATGCGAAAGATGAGTTTCGATTCTCAGATGGCCATAACGAGCGCGCACCCTTCACTGTCGTGGTAAATACCAATGTTTCCATTGAATTGGGTCAGAGCACGTTGAGCTTTTGGGTAAAAAATCTGTTTGATCGCACTGTATTTACCAGAGGTTTTGGCGGATTTAGCAATGATCCTCGTGATGAATTTGCATTTGTTGAACCCTATTTTCAATTTGGACAGCAGCGCCAAATTGGCGCAAGTTACACCTATTCATTCTAGGAGAGCCTTATGCGACTTGCAGTTGAAATTACCCTCTATCCATTGCAACAAGACTATGTCAAACACATCCGAGCATTTATCGATCGCTTGAATGAGGTACAAGGTCTTTACGTGAACACCACGCATACTTGCACACTGGTAGAGGGCGAATACGATGTTGTCATGCAAACGCTTTCACGTGAGTTTAAAATCACCTATGAAGCAGTAGGTCAAGCGGCATTCGTTTGTAAGTTTTTAAATGCAAACAATATGGACATTCAGTGATTGTCAATGACTGAGTTTATACAACTGGTGATAGCACAATGGCATCAGCAAAGCCTTGCTGAGGTCTTCGCGGTGCTGTTTGCTATTGCATATGTCTGGATGGCTGCTGAGCAAAAGATTTGGTGTTGGCCTGCGGCGCTTGTCAGCACAACACTATTTACCTATGTGTTTTGGGATGTCAGTCTGTTGTTTCAAATGCTGCTCAATGCATATTATGCGGCAATGGCGATCGTTGGTTGGATGTCGTGGCGGAAAACCGGGCATTTAACAGTGGCGCGCGTACGCACGATGACGATGCTGCAACATACTTTTGTCATCGGCTTGAGTGCAGTTCTGACAACCTTGATCGTACTGTTTGCAAGTCATTGGCTAAGCTACGAGATGCTATGGTTGGATGCGGGAATAACGATGACGTCACTGGTTGTCACTTGGTTGACCGTGCGTAAATATCTCGCAAGTTGGATTTATTGGACGATGATCAATGGCGCGAGTATTGTGCTCTTTGTTTCTGTGGACTTGTATTTCTTAGTTTGCCTAATGCTGATTTATATAGTGCTAGCAATGCGTGGTTTCATTCAGTGGCAAAAAGACGCTCGTAAATACGTTGATAAAGAGGTTGGCGATATTGCAGAGGCTTGACAATGCAGCACTGACTGAGTTAGTCAATGGTGCTGGTCTTGATATTAAGGCTAAATCAATCTCGCCGATGTCTTCACCCAGTACCAATAACGTTTTTAAAATCGAAAGTGAAAATGGCACTTTTATACTCAAACATTTTTTGAATACAGACGTTTTACCTGTCAATCGAACAAAGCAATATGATCTGCAATCGATCAGTCATGGATTGCAATTGGCACCGCGACCGCTTTGGTTAAGCAACGACAACAAATGGATGATAGAGCAATATGTTGTTCCTGGTGGGGCCGTTCCCTCAATTTCAATACTGGCGAAAACGCTGTCGAACATCCACCAACACACAGCTGTAGGATACGAACTGGAAATCGTTGATAAGTGGCAAGCCTATTGTGAATGTCTCGAAGAGACACTTCCGTTGCGCCAGGCACTTAATCAAATGATAGATAGGTGGCAAGCAATTCAAAAGAGACTCGGTGTTGAACACGTGCTTTGCCATAACGATTTGCAGTTCGTGCATCTCACTGGATTGAATAATGTCTGCCTGGATTGGGAGTATGCGGGTCACCATTGTCGCTTCTTTGATATCTGTTGCTGCATTAAGATAAATTCACTGTCTCAACAGCAATCAAATCAATTGTTGTCCGAATACGCAAAGCTTTCAGATTTGTCGAAAGCCTATCTGACGGGTGCAATTGAGGACATTATGCCGTTTGCAGTGTATACCTCTGACCTTTGGTCCGCGGTCGTTAACTTGTCTAGGGATAATTGACCAAAGAACGCATTGAACGCGGTATTTGTTATCGCTAGATTTGGGAAGCGATTGCTACACAAAGTGTTTTGTTCATTGCCGTTAACCGCTATACTTTTTTGATGATTAGGGGCGTAGTGTCAATTCGTAGAACAGAGGTCTTCAAAGCCGATAGTAAGGAGTTTGAATCCTTCTACGCCCTGCAGGCAACCTCCGAACAACCGCCAAAAATGGCCAATAACAGCAAATAACTGCGAAGAAAAAGAATGCATTTAACGACTCATCAACAAGCGTGCTTACAAGCAATGGGCATTACTTTGTATGAAGGCAACGCCGAGCGAAACGTAGAGCTAAACAATCGTGAAGTGGATGCGCGCGACGCACTGGACAAAAATGCACATCGTGATCTGCAGGATGTGCAAGTTGATCATAATACGCAACATTTTGAACAGATTGAGTATGCCTGGTTGACGCATTTGCAGGAAACCCTTGGCGAAAGGGTATCATCTGTCGTGTTTGTAGATATAGCTTCACCGTCATATGACAAAGCATCAACTCAACTCAGTATGCCCGTTTCGTGGTCATTAACTGATGAAGAGCTAAAAAAACGCGTATGGCTAGCCATTCAGTAAAACCCCATCGGTATCTCATTACTCCCTTACTGCATGACGACATAGCTGACGCATACGCGATATTTGAGCAAACGCATGACAATCCGTGGTCACTAGCAAGCTTCCAAGAAAGCGTTGCAACGTCACATTGCCTGATTGCTAAGACTCGAGGCATCAACGACATAAGCATAAAAGGCATTATGCTATTTCAAATCACGTTCGATCAAGCTGATGTATTGTTTATCGGTGTGGTACAAAATAACAGGCGGTCAGGCATTGCAACTCAACTGATACAAGCAGCAATCCACACCTTACAAGAACATGGGGTGGCTTCTGTATTTTTGGAAGTTGATAAAAGTAACAGTGCTGCAAGCGCCTTTTATGAAAACATTGGGTTTCAATGCATCAATATTCGCAAAAACTACTACCAAAAATCCAATGGTTCGCAATCTGACGCACTCATAATGAGACGCGGTATTAGCCCTGCAAATACAGATGACAATGATTGATAATATGCGAGATAGAGCGCAAGTACGTGAGTGAGTAAACGCAAGTCGCTAGGAATTGATCGGCACAATAAAAAAGCAGGAATCAGCAAGACTTCTTTAGCGGCCTCTGTATAATACGCAGCAATTTTAACTGCGAACACCACAACGCTCAGCTGCATGATAAAAGCAGCGCCACTTTTAACGCAATGAACGATATCACCAACGAAATAAATAAGCGCCGAACCTTCGCTATTATTAGCCACCCAGACGCGGGCAAAACGACAATCACCGAAAAGGTACTACTTTTTGGTAAAGCACTACAGACAGCTGGCACGGTTAAAGGTAAGAAATCCGGTCAACACGCCAAATCCGATTGGATGGAAATGGAAAAAGAGCGTGGCATATCGGTAACGACTTCCGTCATGCAGTTCCCGTATGCTGACAACTTGGTCAACCTGCTTGATACCCCAGGGCACGAGGACTTTTCCGAAGATACCTATCGCACGCTGACTGCAGTCGACTCCTGTTTAATGGTGATCGACGCAGCAAAAGGCGTTGAAGATAGAACGCGCAAGCTCATGGAAGTGACTCGGTTACGCAATACGCCTATTGTAACCTTTATGAATAAACTCGACCGTGACATTCGCGATCCAATGGAATTGATGGATGAAGTGGAGAGCGAATTGGATATCTTGTGCGCCCCCATTACCTGGCCCATCGGCTGCGGTAAGTCATTTAAGGGCGTTTATCATCTGCATAGAGATGAGGTTATTCTGTACGCAACTGGACATGGGCATGAAATACAAGATGTCCGCATTATCAAAGGAATTGACGGCTCCGAACTTGATGAAGCAGTGGGTAGCGATTTAGCCGAACAACTAAGGGAAGAACTCGAGTTAGTTGTTGGTGCATCGAACGAATTTGATGAAGAGATGTTTCTCGACGGTCAGCTGACGCCAGTATTCTTCGGCACAGCACTGGGCAACTTTGGCGTTGACCATATGCTGGACGGATTGGTCGAATGGGCCCCGGCACCTCAGGGAAGGGAGACTGACGATGGTGATGTTGATCCAACAGATGCTAGATTTAGCGGCTTTGTATTTAAAATTCAGGCCAATATGGATCCAAAGCATCGAGACAGGATTGCGTTTTGTCGAATCGTGTCTGGCAAATACGAAAAAGGTATGAAGATGCGACACACTCGCATCAAAAAAGAAGTGCGCGTGTCAGATGCACTGACATTTCTAGCAGGCGATCGTGCATTACTTGAAGAGGCTTACGCAGGCGATATTATTGGCCTTCACAATCACGGATCTATTCGCATTGGTGATACGTTCACGCAGGGCGGTGACTATACATTTTCGGGTATTCCCAATTTTGCTCCCGAATTGTTCAAACGCATCCGGTTGAAAGATCCGCTGAAACAAAAGCAGTTACTTAAAGGACTGGTTCAATTGTCTGAGGAAGGGGCGGTGCAGGTGTTTCGCCCACTTATTAATAACGATCTTATCGTTGGCGCTGTTGGTGTCCTCCAATTTGACGTCGTCGTTGCGCGATTAAAAGCAGAGTACAATGTTGATGCGATTTATGAGCATATCAGTGTTGCGACCGCCAGATGGGTATACGGCGATGATAAAAAGATCGATGAATTTCGACGAAAAGCAGAAGTGAATCTCGCCTTGGATGGCGCTGAAAACCTCACCTATATTGCTCCTACAATGGTAAATCTGTCTCTGGCCCAAGAGCGTTATCCCGATATTAGCTTCGCCGCCACTCGCGAACAATAAGAGAACTAATCATGCAACTTCAATCATTATTAACTGAGCGATTCAGTGCGGCTCTTGAAAAAATGGGTGCTGAGAACGCGCCGATACCGATAAGTAAAAGTACGAAAGCCGGGTTTGGTGATTACCAGTTTAATGGCGCTATGGCACTGGCAAAACAGTTAAAACAAAACCCAAGGCAGATTGCAGAAAAAATCATCGAACACGTTGATGTGGATGATATCGCAGAAACACTTGAAGTTGCTGGCCCTGGCTTTATCAATATTCATCTTTCAAAGGAATGGTTATCTTCTCAAGTACTGTCGTGTTTAACGTACGGCGAATTAGGATTCAAGAAATCGGCGCAGCAGCGAGTAGTCGTCGATTATTCTTCTCCTAATCTCGCTAAAGAGATGCACGTTGGCCATCTTCGCAGCACAATTATTGGTGATGCGGTAGCGCGTGTCCTTGAATATCAGGGAAACACAGTTATTCGTCAAAACCATATGGGCGATTGGGGAACGCAATTTGGAATGTTGCTGGCACATTTTAGCGACAAGCTGCAAAATCAAGAAGTCGCAAAAACCGCGCTTTCAGATCTAGAAGTGTTCTATCGAGAGGCGAAGGTGCGTTTCGACAACGAAGAAGGCTTTGCCAATCGCGCACGAGATTATGTTGTTCAGTTACAAAGCGGCGATGAAGAATGTTTGAAACTTTGGGCGCAATTTATTGATATCTCAATTTCTCATAGTGAAGAAGTATATGAAAAATTAGGTGTGTCACTGGCGCGCGAAGATATCATGGGAGAGAGTGCATACAACTCGGATTTACCTGTGCTGGTCAACGATCTTTTAGATAGAGAAATCGCACAAGAAGACCAGGGGGCAAACGTCGTTTTTCTGCCAGAATTGGCCGATAAAACGGGCAACCCAGCAGTGTATATCGTACAGAAAACAGGTGGTGGTTTTATGTACTCTACCACCGATCTTGCAGCAATAAGGTACCGCTGCGGTAAGTTAAATACCGATCGCACCATGATTTTTACCGATGCTAGACAAGCGCTACATTTTAAACAAACAGAAATCGTTGGCAGAAAAGCGGGCTATATCCCTGCAGAGCATCAATATCAACACTGTCCGTTTGGGATGATGTTAGGCAAAGATGGAAAGCCGTTTAAAACCCGCACCGGCGGTACCATAAAACTAGTGGATTTGCTCGACGAAGCAGTTGAGCGCGCCTCAGCCTTGCTTAAGACAAGAAACCCTGAAATGTCGGATAAGGCACTGAATGCCATAGCCAAAACAGTCGGTATAAGCGCTGTCAAATACGCAGACCTTAGTAAACATCGCACAACGGACTACATCTTTGATTGGGATACTATGCTCAGTTTCGAAGGCAATACTGCGCCTTATCTGCTGTATGCCTATGCGCGGATCCGCCGAATTTTTGATGCGGCCGGCGAGGATTTACTCGAATACTCCGCTGAAATTACCATTGACCAAGAAATCGAAAAGGCACTTGCATTAAAGATATTGCAGTTTGAGGACAGCATCACAAGTGTGGCAAAGGACGCTTCACCACATATTTTATGCATCTATTTATATGAACTTGCGAGTGTCAGCATGAAGTTTTATGAAGCCTGTCCCATATTAAAAGAGGACGTGCCAGTATCGGAAAAACACAGCCGTCTCGGCCTTGCTGCGGCCACAGCCAAGACCCTGCAAAAAGGCTTGTCGCTATTGGGCATTGAAACACTAGACAGAATGTAGTCAAACGCGCTTTAAATACCCCTCAGAACAGAGTTACTGCGCTTTCAATATCGCAACAATTTTTGTACACTTCGCGCTGGTTTTTTGAGCTTAAGTATCATGTTTGAAGTCAATCCAATAAAGACAGCCATTTCGGATATCAAAGAGCGTACGCAGACGCTTAGGGGGTATCTTTGACTATGATGTCAAACAAGAACGCCTCGAAGAAGTTTCGCGCGAATTAGAATCGCCCGATGTATGGAATGACCCTGCGAATGCGCAAAAGCTGGGTAAAGAGAAAGTTGCGCTTGAACAGGTGGTTGAAACCATCAGCAAACTCGAACGCGGTGTTGAAGATGTTGAGGGCTTAGTAGAACTGGCGGTAGAAGCTGAGGATCAAGAAACCTTCGAGGAAGCTGAATCTGAACTAGACGATCTTATTCAGTCTCTTGAATCACTCGAGTTTAGGCGGATGTTTTCCGGGCCAAACGACAGCAGTGATGCATACCTTGACATTCAATCAGGCTCTGGTGGTACAGAAGCGCAAGATTGGGCAAACATGCTGCTCAGAATGTATTTACGCTGGGGTGAAGAGCAGAATTTTAAGACTGAACTCATTGAAGTTTCCGACGGCGATGTTGCAGGCGTAAAGAGTGCAACCATTCGCTTCAGTGGCGAATACGCGTTTGGTTGGCTGCGCACTGAAACCGGCGTGCATCGATTGGTAAGAAAATCTCCTTTCGATTCAGGCAATCGCCGCCATACGTCATTTGCCTCCGCCTTTGCTTATCCTGAAGTGAATGACGATATCGACATAGATATCAACCCGGCAGATTTACGTATAGACACCTATCGCGCATCGGGCGCAGGTGGACAGCACGTCAATCGCACAGATTCTGCAGTACGGATAACGCATTTACCTACCAACACAGTAGTGCAGTGTCAAAACGATCGTTCCCAACACAGAAACAAAGATCAAGCAATGAAGCAGCTTAAAGCCAAACTTTATGAGCTTGAATTGCAACAACAAAATGCTGAAAAACAGGCAATGGAAGACAGTAAGTCTGACATTGGCTGGGGCAGCCAAATCCGTTCCTATGTGCTTGATGATTCGCGGATCAAGGATCTGCGAACAGGGGTGGAAACGCGGAATACGCAATCGGTATTGGACGGTGATTTAAACAAATTTATTGTCGCAAGTTTAAAAAGCGGACTATAGGCATAAGCAGTAATTTTCGCGAAAATAGCGAAATTGGAAGATAAGCGTTGATGACAACGCAAAATTAGGAAAATTGATGACATTGCAAAACACTGATGAAAACAAACTTATTGCTGAAAGAAGAACAAAACTAGAGCAAATTCGAAAACAATGTTCATCAAACGGTTTTCCAAACGATTTCAGACGTGAACACTATGCGTTAGACATACAGGATGCCTATTCGTCGTTTGAAAAAGATGCACTGGTTGAAAAGGACATTCATGTCTCGATTGCCGGTCGCGTGATGGCGAAACGAGGACCATTTTTATTGCTTCAGGACATGACTGGGCGCATTCAAGCCTATGCTGACAAAGGTGTTCAAAAAGCGATAAAAGCAACTTACGGTGCATTGGATATCGGTGACATCATTGGTGTTAGTGGACAACTACATAAATCCGGTAAAGGCGACCTTTATGTTAACATGGAGCAATACCAGCTGTTGACAAAATCATTGCGGCCGCTGCCTGAAAAGTTTCATGGTTTGGCCGACCAAGAGACCAAATACCGACAACGTTATGTCGATTTAATCGTCAGTGAAGAAACGCGAAACACCTTTGTTATTCGCAGTAAAGTCATCAGTGGTATTCGTCAGTATTTGACAGAGCGTCGTTTCATGGAAGTTGAAACGCCGATGCTACAGGTAATCCCTGGCGGAGCGACCGCCAAGCCATTTATTACCCATCACAACGCGCTTGATATTGACATGTATTTGAGAATCGCGCCTGAGCTGTATTTAAAACGATTGGTTGTGGGTGGGTTAGAGCGCGTGTTTGAAATCAACCGCAACTTTAGAAATGAAGGGCTATCAACCAGGCATAACCCTGAATTTACTATGCTTGAGTTCTATCAAGCCTATGCGGATTATCGAGATTTAATGGATCTCACTGAAGATATGTTGCGGGCTTTAGCCAATGACATTTTAGGCACCACTGCTGTGGTAAATGTGGTCAAGACTGATGATGGCGAAGAAGCGTCGAAAGTCACATATGACTTCGGTCAACCGTTTGTTCGACTGACAATGGCAGAAGCAATACTCAAATATTGGCCTGACGCCGATGCCGACGCCATCAATGATGCAGAAAACAATCTGCCAAAGCTTCAACAAATGGCGAAACAGCTGCATATTAAAGAGCCTGAAGTAGATGGGATCTGGGGGGCAGGAAAATACTTATGCGAGATATTTGAAGCAACGGCTGAAGAAAAGCTCGAACAACCTACGTTTATCACAGAGTACCCTTGGGAAGTGTCTCCGCTTGCAAGACGCAGCGACACTAATCCATTTGTAACGGACAGATTTGAGTTTTTTGTTGGCGGTAAAGAAATAGCTAACGGATTTTCAGAATTAAATGATTCTGAAGACCAAGCAGCAAGGTTTAACAAACAGGTCGCGGAAAAAGATGCCGGTGACGACGAGGCGATGCATTTTGATGATGACTACATACGTGCCTTGGAATATGGTTTGCCGCCAACGGCGGGCGAGGGCATAGGCATTGATAGGTTGGTCATGTTGTTTGCGGACAGCCAGACGATCAAAGATGTCATCCTGTTTCCACACATGAAGCCGTTATCATCTGACGAGTAGAACGCAAACTCGACTTCAAATCAATTATTCTTAGCATTTACACTGAATATCAAAGGCCGCTAAGGAAGTGTGACGACACAGCGGCCGTTCTCTCAAACGACTTGGTCATTGACGTCATTGCTGGTGTCAAATAAGGATAACGAACATCAAAAAGGTTGGTGAGATCGCCCAAAGTTTGGTGGTTTTTACCAACCAAACATTGTCATAGTTTAAAAATATGTCTATCTTTCAATAATATAGGCCTAAGGCACGACGTTTGCTGAAGCAGTTCAACAGCTTTAGCTAGTCTCAGATGACTGGTTGAAACTGGACTAAACACCTGTCTAACCCTGTTCCCCGAGGCAATTATTGAAATCTATTCGTCAGCAAAATACAACTGAATCAAAACAACTCAACATGATTTCCGCGCAAGACGTAGCGTTGGAATATGCGCAGGTTGAAAAAAGAGCAAAATGGTATGTTGCAAGGATCCAAGCACTGGCGAGGGACCCTAATACGCTCGCGCGATTGCACAACGACTATCACTCTTTTTGGAAAGACCAGAAAAAACAGTCGCCGGTGCGCAAAAGGCTTATGCAAAGTGCAGAACGAGGTAATATTGGTACATGGCCCTTTTTGTTTAAACTGCATGCGCGCAAAGAGCTGGACAGTTATCTCACAAAAACCATATCGTATTTGTATCTGCGCGATTTGGGCATGGACTTAAGCCAAGCACACGCACGAAAAAAGGTCGAACAAACCGTAAATTCGCTCATCAAGAGTATTGAAAAAGGACATGCTAAATCATCATCAGCCAAGATGAATGATGATGAATTTTTGCTATTGCAACCGTGGTTAGCAAAGAAGCACTATCAGCCTGCATACTATTGGTTAATGCTGAAATTGTCCGGGTTAAAACGGCAGTTGGATGACGGTCTCGACAATCAAGATGGGTTTCGAAAGCTTGTCAAAGTAATTGCTGGCATTTTGATGCATCATTTTATCACGCGTCCGGCAACAGCAGCAGATAAAGACACACCGGAACAAGTGATGACGACTGTCCAGCTTGGCTACGCGTATGGCTTAACATATCCGTTTGTGGATGACTTACTTGATACCGATGCATTTCTCTCTACGGCAGACAAAGTCACCTTTACACATGCGCTTAGACAAACCTTGCAAACGGGAGTCGTAGTCGACTACCCAGCTTTTGAAAATGATTCAAAGCGGTTATCGGTCATCTTTAATGAACTCAAGTGGGCTTTTGAATTTTTGCAGACGACTTTACCCGAAAATCAACGACGGTTATTTTTCCTGCGTGCAAATGTGTTTTTTGAAGCGCAATCGATTGATCGCCAAAGATCGCTTGATGATGCCGAAAAATACAGTCTGCAAGAGCAGCTAGTATCGGTCATTTTGAAGTCATCCTCATCGCGATTGATATCGCGCGACCTCATCACTGATGCATCGGACAACAGTTTTGACCTCAGGACATTTTGTTTTGGTATTTACAATCAGTTCAACGATGACATCAAAGATATCGAAGAAGACCGCGCATCACGAAACCTAACGCCATATACTTGGTATCTCGCATTGCGGGATTCTCAACATGCCATAGATAACCCGTATGAGTCTTATTGGGCGGTGGTGTATTTTCTCGTCTATGACATCTATAAAAATGATCCTCAAATCAAGCAATTGTTTTTCGAACGCACAATGAATGCACACATGTCCGTTTATAAATGTCGTGGGCAACGCGGGTATTTAGCACTTAAAAAGGCACTTTTACACACGCAAAACAAAGCGTTTGACAGTGAATTTACGCGACAGGTTACTGCGCTCAACCAAGATATCTGGTTTGATAAATTGATCAGCAAAGAAGTCTCGACATGGATGCACACAAAGCGTGAGCAATCTTTATTTTTCAAATCGTCATATCGAGCAATAAAAGACGATATTAACCGCCAGCTTGTCATTCAGCCCCAAAATAGATTTGCCAAAGGTAAATTGCACACAGTAGCAAATTACGCGTTGGGTGCAGGTGGTAAACGCATTCGCGCCGTTATAGCAACCACAATTGCGCGCGACCTTTACGGATTCGATGATGTACAACAGACTGCAGTAAACCAATTGTTGGAGTACATGCACAGCGCGTCACTTATCTTGGATGATTTACCCTCACAAGACGATGCAGCACTGCGGCGTGGTTTACCCTCGACGCATGTGAAATTTCACAGTGTCGCAAAAGCGGAACTGGGTGCTGTTTTTCTAATGATGAAGGCCATTGAAGTACAGGCGAGTATCGATTGTCATCCTCCCAGCGCAGTACTGGACAGTATTCGGTATGCAGCCAATACGACACAAGCCATATGTGAAGGGCAGTTATTAGATATTGAAACATCTGGCCAGCCGATTTCCCAAGCGTGTTTGGAAAAGATATGCCGTTTTAAAACAGGATTGGCGATAGAAGCGGCGTTCGTTGTTCCTGCATTGTTGGCTGAGCGCGATGAGCTTCATATTAAACAAATGAAAAATCTAGCAAAGCACATCGGTATGGCATTTCAAATACGCGATGATTTGCTTGACGTTACTGGCGATGTTGGTATGACCGGTAAACCTACGGGTGCAGATGAAAAGTGTTCAAGAATGAATTTTGTATCTGTGTATGGCGAATATCGTGCGATTGAAGTCATGTTAGCGCACTACAATGAAGCGAGAAGCATTGTTGCAGAAATGCCAGCTATACGACTGTTCTTTAATGAGCTGTTGGACTTTATTATTTATCGAGACCAATAGCACATTTTCGGTGTTTTTGATTAAAAAAACCATTGTCAGATCGGGTATTAAATGCGATAAAAAACGCACATTGTATAAAGAACAGACACGTCACGTGGAAACGGATGCTAACCCATATAATGAGGTCGTATCGTGTCATCCCGATAGACTACTTTATGGGGCAAAACGCTTCGCAACCAAAAACTACTTGCCTATGAAAAAGACTACTCTCATTTCTGTTTCTTCCATCCTGTTTTTAACTGCATGCGGCGGCGGTGGCAGCAGTGACAATGCCGCGGCTTTACCTCCTGAGCCTATTTTGGTTTCCCCTATACCTGCGCCAACAGAGTGGGAAGAGGGTGTATTTGAACTGGCGTCAGCGTTTAAAGATCGTTGTGAAGTAGTCAGGGCGCAACCCGATATTAACGGTGTAGCTTACCCCGACGTGGAGGGAACGCAATTTGATGAAAAAATGTGGCTACGCTCGTGGACGCATGAAACTTATCTATGGTATGACGAAGTGATTGACAGAGATCCAGAGACTTTCAGCTCTGTGTTGGACTACTTTGATGTGTTAGTCACAAATGAAACCACCGCGTCGGGCGCGGCAAAAGACAATTTCCACTTTTTTCA
>JBCDMA010000074.1:0-13895 GCA_038744645.1 Pseudomonadota bacterium
AATGGACCAGAAAAGTCGTTTCAACGCACCTCCTATACCGAACATAAATGAGATAAATATACGCTTACAACGATTTACATATTTAGCAACAAATTTTTTTAAGAAGCCTTAAGAGAGGCTCCAATTTTATCACTGTTCGACGATTTATCTTAGAATCTATAATCGAATAATCCAGCAATAAAGTTGTATAAAAAGAGTAACTCAGCTCCGATGCGAAGGGTGAATTATCTCCTAATCGTCTATGAATTGGCCAATCACTGATTCAAAAACAAATCGTTTGGATAACATCAACTTGCCCCAAAATCATTGCACGAGTGTTTCATTCAGCCTGTCAAAAATAGACGTCTATTGGCTTCCTAGCACACTGGGATGAACTGTGACTCATAATATATTTTGATTTTCGCGTTGTGCATAAATTATTCCAGAAAACCCCAATCAAGACCGTCAAATGGTAGGGGAAAAGGATCGATTACCCTCATCATGTTGGCCCAATACTAAATACCAGGCCCATGACCATCCACCGACTGTTTAAATCTCTTTACACACCTGATAGTTTAATTTTAGTAGTAAAGCAAAGCAGTAAAAAACATTGTTGTAAGCACTCGGGCTCGAAGCCCAGTTGTTAAATGTACTTACATTCAATGTCGTAGTTAATAGCACCACTTTAGGCTAAACAACGTTTTTTTGTTTCTTAGTTTTACAGCACTATTCCTAAGCTCTGTTTAGCCTGCAAGTTCAATTGTTTATTAACAAAAACATGAATATACCTGTTGAAATGGAGGCGCGATCTGATGAAGGAAGAAAATGTAACTGTTTGCATTGTAGGGGCTGGAGTAGGTGGTTTGGCAATCGCCAAACAGTTGAAAACAAAAGATATTCAATTTGATTGTTTTGATGCGAGGGATAAGGTCGGTGGAATATGGGCTTACACTGAAGATCTGCGTTTTACTGCTGCATGGGAACGTTTAAATCAAAATACACCGCGTGGCCGATATGAGTTTTCTGACTATCCCATGCCTGACAATTATCCTGATTACCCGAATCGGGAACAAGTTCAAGTCTATCTTGAATCTTACGCGAATCACTTCCGACTCATGGACCATATTCAACTGAATACATGGGTGACTTCGGCCGAAAAAGTGCCGAGTGGCGGATGGTCTGTAGAGACATCTGACCAAAAAAAGAAGCATTATGATTATTTTATCGTTGCGAATGGGCATCATAACAAACCGAATTTTCCAGAGTATGCTAAGGAAGATACCTTTGATGGTGTAACACTGCACTCAAGTCAATATCGTTCACGCGAGATGTTTAAATACAAAAAAGTGATGGTCGTTGGTATTGGGAACAGTGGTTCTCAAATCGCAGTCGATGTCAGTCATTCCGCTGAACAAACCTATATATCAACTCGCCGCGGTGTCTATGTATTACCGCATTACATTTGTGGCTTGCGATTTGATAAGTTGTTTGGCCTTGTCGAGTGGTGGTGGATACACAAGATACTACCCTGGCCATTATTTCATGTGATCTCAACGTTCTTCTATAAAATCTTTCTTGCGAAAAACAAAAGTTTTGGTCTACCGACCCCGGACCATAAGATGTTCGAAGCCCTACCAACATTGAGCGAAAACTTCTTTAATCGAATTGGAGATGGTCGGTTAAAAGTGAAATCAGAAGTTGAGAGAATTGAAGGAAATACTGCGTACTTCAAGGACGGCTCTTCTGAAACCCTCGATGCGATCATTTATAGCACGGGTTTCAATCTTGATTTTCCATTCTTTAACGAAAAAACACTGCATATGACGGAAAATCGTGTGCCGTTATTCAAGCGCATTTTTTCTCCACAATATTCAGATATTTGTTTCATCGGTCTGTTTCAAGCCGTGACCTTCGGGTTTTTACATATCATAGAACATCAATCAAAAGTCGTTGCCGAATACATTGACGGAAACTATGAGCTTCCATCAGCTGAAGATATGCAAAATGACATAGCGTCCGAGCGCAAACATATCGAAAAAACGTTTACAAAAGTATTGCGCAATAACTATCAAATGATGGGGTCTTCTTATCTTCACGATCTGGATGTTGAATTCAAGAGAGGCTTGAAGAGACATCAGGAAGAAGACACAAATAACGAAGAGTATCTGGCCGTTAGTAAAGCATAGATAAGGGATTCTGGATAAGGGATTATTACTATGGTTGCTTCACTTGAAAATACAATTGCTTTCGTCACCGGCGCAGGCCGCGGGCTAGGCCTTGCACTGGTTGAAGAGCTAATTCAGAAGGGATGCAAGAAGGTTTATGCCGGGGTAAGAAGCCAATCACATGTGGATCGTTTATTGGATCTTGATACTGAGCATCTCATACCCCTGCAGCTGGATATTACACAGGAAAATGACATCATCCGAGCAGTCAATGTTGCAGGAGATTGCAATCTTCTAATCAACAATGCCGGCATTTATGCAGATGGTATTCTTCTGGATGCATCAATGGATGAGCTGCGTCAATTAATAGAAGTTAATTATTTCGGCACACTGAATATGATCAGGCATTTTGTGCCTGGGCTGAAGCGCAACGCAAATTCAGCCATCGTCAATATTCTCTCCATCTCTGCATTGGCAAATGTTCCAGCGATTGGTGGCTATAGTGCATCAAAAGCGGCGGCACAATCCCTAACTCAATCCTTTCGACAACTTCTCGCCAATCAAAATATTCGTGTTCACGGTGTCTATCCCGGACCTATTGATACGGATATGACCGGCGGTCTTTCAGTACCTAAAGCAAATGTAGGCGAAGTCGCTGTAAGCATTTTGGACGGGTTGATAAATGGTGACGAAGATATTTTCCCTGACAAGATGTCACGACAAGGTGGGCAAGCATGGCGCTCTGATCCAAAGGTTCTCGAACGGCAACTCGCGCTTGGTTAATACTATTGAATGATCACATAGGTGAATCGAAATGCATGAACAAGATAAGAAAGTAAATAGGGAGCAGAGATCCTTACAGGATTTTACTTTGCGTTTGATGCAGGAAGTTACCGGCTTAGGTAACGATGATTTAAAGCTGGGCACCACTTTTGAAGAAATCAATCTCGAATCTTTGGCAATTACGGCCTTTGTTGGTCGATTGGAAAAAAGTTTCGAAGACATTTCAAAAACGTTTGTTTTTGATTGTCGTAATGTGTACGACGTTTGTGAGTACTTGAACAAGCATCATCCTGATAAAGTTAAATTAATCGTCAATGGTACATTGGAAAAAGAAAAAGCAGAGAAGCCTGCTGTTACCTCACACCATGAGAAAGAGGTGGGTTTGGGTATGCAAGTTCCTCGCGAACCATTCATGCCTCCATCAGAGGCACTTGACTCAGACCCATGGCCAGAACTGACGCTTTCAGCACTTAAAACGGATAATACGGATTGTTCTTCTAAGGCTGTTGCGATCATAGGTATGCATGGCCGATTCCCAGAAGCAGACAGCCTGGAACAGTTTTGGGAAAACCTGATCCAGAGTAAGCACTCAGTTTCAGAGATCCCTGCAACGCGTTGGCCTTTAGAAGGCTTTTATGAATCTGGAACGGATACACGAAAGTCAGGTAAGAGTTATGCGAAGTGGGGGGCTTTTCTAGAAGGAATTGATCAATTCGATCCTCAGTTCTTTGGTATTTCTGCTCGTGAAGCTGTGCAAATGGATCCACAAGAACGCTTGTTTCTTGAAAGTGCCTGGCACGCGATGGAAGACGCGGCTTTATTCGGCGAACGGACGGATTCGCTTCGAGTAAATAGAGGGTTAGACATAGGTGTTTTCGTCGGTATTACGACAAACACCTATAGTTTATTAACGGGAGATAACTGGAACCAGACGCCTAACGAAGTGCCTGCTGCCGTTCCTTGGTCTTCTGCGAATAGAGTGTCTTTTGCGCTGAACCTAACGGGTCCCAGCATGGCAATTGACACAGCCTGTTCTTCTTCTCTAGTCGCCCTGCATCAGGCATGCGTCAGTATTCAACAAGGTGAATGCAAAGCAGCGATCGCAGGTGGGGTAAATCTGTATTTGCATCCGGCAAAATACATACAACTCTGCCAGCTGCAGATGTTATCACCCACGGGTCGTTGCTGCACATACGGCAAGGAGGCTGATGGCTTTCTGCCAGGAGAGGGTGTTGGTAGTGTTGTACTCAAGTCTTTGGAACAGGCCGAAAAAGACGGGGACCGAATACTTGGCGTTATCAAAGGGACATCGGTAAATCACTGTGGCAGAACCAATGGATATACCGTTCCAAATGCGCAATCTCAAGTCAGTTTGATCCAATCTTCACTGGCAGTATCCGACCTACCAGCAGAAAGTATTACCTGCATTGAGGCCCACGGCACTGGCACCAAATTAGGCGATCCTATTGAGTTTACCGCAATAAATGAAGCCTTATCCGGTGGCAGTCATGATAGTCGTTGTTCTATCGCTTCCGTCAAATCAAATATTGGCCATCTTGAATCTGCAGCCGGTATTGCGGGTGTAATTAAGGTACTGCTGCAATTGCAGCATGAAAAAATTGCCCCATCACTTTGGTCAGAAGAGTTAAATCCAGCATTGGATATGGAAGGAACGCGCTTTTTTGTTCCGCAAGACGTTCGCGATTGGGAGCCCGACCCATCAACCGGTTTACGACGAGCGGGTGTTAGCTCGTTTGGCGCAGGTGGCACTAATGGTCATGTGATCGTTGAGCAAGCACCTGAAGCAGTCAAAACTGGACATATCAGCGAAACTAAATTACTGGCATTCCCTATTTCAGCGCGCTCTGAAGAACAACTGCAACTGACTTTGCAAAACGTGCTTTCAGCATTGGAACATCATCACAATGAAGAATGCGATGACTTCTTTTCACTTGCTTATACCTTGCAGTGCGGTCGTCAGCATCAGCCATATCGTTGTATATGTCTTGCAGGAAACTTTTCAGAATTGCGAGACACGTTGAAACGTGCGCTTGAAAACAAGCAATCTGAGCGTTTCGGCGATGGATTTATGCGATCGCTTATTCCAGCAGATGAGGTGACGACATTAGTCGAGCATTCAACGGATATGCGAGTAATGGCTGATCAATGGATTCAAGGACAAGATGTCGTCTGGAAAGAAGCTTGGCCAGAGATGCCTTCATTATACCGCGGTCTTCCTGCATACCCATTTGATCGTTCATCGTATTGGATCAGTGGTGACTCAACAGCAATTACTTTACCACTGTCAAACAGCAAGGAAACAAGTTCGAAAAAGAAACAAAAGACGCCAAGAGAACAATTTGCCTTTACGGGAAATGAATATTTCTTACAAGAACACAAAATTGATGGGTCGCCGATTTTTCCAGCCGCCGCGTTCGTTGACTACTTTTGTAGAGTTGCCCAGCGAAGCCGTGTAGATAACCAAAGCCTGCCAAATAAGCAAAGATTGCAATTGCAAAACGTCACCTGGGCAAATCCATTTCGTCCTGTTCAGGAACAGGATAATATAATGGTCAGCAATATTGAACGAAAATCTACCGAAACTACGCTAGCGTTTTTATCTGAAGACAATCAGAAAGTATTTTGTCGCGCACGTCTTACGTCTGAGACTGAAGACAGTCTTACATCTGATATGACGCTTTCGAGCGCGAAAGAACTATGTCGACAAGCTATCGATATTCAATCTAGCTATGATTTGTTCGATTCTTTGGACATGCAATACGGTCAATCTTTTCAGTGTATGCAATCGGCTTGGGTTTCTGACGACCAAGAAATGGCCTTGGTCAAGGTGGTTAGGCAGCGTTCACAGTATCAGCTTGTTGATGATATCCTGCTGGAACCCGGTCAACTCGACGGAATATTTCAAAGCAGCATCGTCTTTTCCTTGCTTGATAGAACGGGCGTGGATAAACAATTCATTCCTTACAGTGTTAAAACACTAACGGTGGAAAGTGCACTACCGGAGCAAGTGTGGGTAGCCGTAAAACCGCATCATCCTCCGGTTGAACATTGGCAAACTTTTGACCTGTGTGTGTTTGACGATGCAGGTAATAGTCTCTTAACCGTTGCAGAGTTTCGATTACGCACAATAAAACACGAGGGACAACGGTCACGATTAGATGACGAAAAACCTGTCGAACATGATCTGCATACTTTCATTCCATGCTGGAAATCAGTCCCGCTGAATCGAACGATAAAACGCAATGATAAACAGACCACGTTAGTTTTTGATCAGACTCATGATTTCAAAGATCTGTTAGCCAGTAAGAAGCTGGCTCATGAAAAACAACCTTACTTGGTTATCCCGTCTGAACAATTTGTCATTCGTAGCGATCGCGTAGTTGAGATGAATGAAAAGGATCCCAGGCATCTGGAATTATTGTGGAAGATGTTGCGCCAAGAAGGGAGCATGCCTAGTTGTATTATAATGAATCTTTACCCTCAAGCAGGCACGGTAGCCAAACACAGTCATTGGGAAGCTATGGTTGGGCTTGAACAGGTAAAAGTTTCAATTGATATACTACGAAACCTTTGTGCATCTTCACACACGCGTTTTCATCTACAAATCAATTTATATCATCCCATTGACCACAACCTGAATACGCAAAACAGTGCCATTTCCGGTTTCATGCGTGCATTTCATGAGGAGTTACCTGGGATCAGTGTCAATATTGTAAAAAGTGTTGGAGAGATTTCTGCGCAAAAACACCAGGAGAGATTTTTACTGGAATATCGAAGTGCCAAACGGGCTGGTGTAAAAGAAATCAAATGGCACAAAGAGCAGCGTTATCTAAAAGCCTTAATACAACAGCCACAGAATTCCTCAAAACACATTCAAGAACCGACCATCGCAAAGGATGATGTTGTTGTTATTACTGGTGGAATGGGCGCTGTTGCCTCGTCATTAATTGATGAGTTCAGTCAGACTTCGGGCGTTAGCATCGCGCTAATTGGCAGGTCTATTCACAATCAGAAGATACAAAACCGTATCGATGAACTGTCGGCAAAGGGTGTCAACGCTGCATATTGGACAGCCGACTGTGCCGACAGATTGCAAGTGGAAAAGGCCCTTGCTGCGATCAGAAAACAGTTCAATGCAATTACAGCCGTTTTGCATTGCGCAGGTGGCTTACGTGACGCGTATTTCTTAAAGCAAGACCCCAGTGATTGGGAATACGTTGTTAAATCGAAAACGCTTGGTGCACTTTGGCTAAATGAATTAACAACTCACGACCCGTTAAAATGGTTTGTTGTTTGTAGTGGTCTAGCGGGTGAGCGAGGTAATGTAGGGCAGAGTTTTTATGGGTTGGCTAATTCCTGGCTCAATGAGTTTATTGAAAAGCGTGATTTTGATCGGATGACAGGCTTTTGCCAAGGAATTAGTAAATCAATCGCCTGGTCACTGTGGGATACCGAAAGTGGAATGAAGCCACCGCAAGCGGTTATTGAACGTTTTGCCAAGAAAGGGTTAACACCTATTCCAGAAACTTCCGGCGTTGCTTATTTTAATACTGCCGTCCATGCGGCGCCTCCAATAGTGATACCTATCCATGGTGATGCATCTGCCATTTCGCAGTTTTTAGAAGCTAAGCCGTCAGCTGATTCAAATACAACGCCTATTAAACCGATCCAGACGTCAGCTCATCCAAGCAATGTCGTTTCAATTAAGAAAGCAGAAGCCAAGCCGGCAAGTGAGATTCAAAACATCACTGAAACGCCTATCAAAAAACAAGCTCAAGCAGAAGACAGTTTAACGGTATTACTGGCGTACCTTACTGAATTACTCTCAGATGTCACAGGCACGGCTCAAGACAAGATCAATGCTGATATATCTTTGGAAGCGTTTGGGCTTGATTCGATTCTGGTGATGGACATGAATGAACAGCTTAAAAAAGATTTTCCTGAGATATCCAAAACAGTCTTATTTGAAGCACGAAATTTACGCATGTTGGCTCAACTTATCATTGATGAACACGAGCAAGAAGTCAGTAATCTGATGGCTACACGAGTGAAGATGGATAACGTCATCATTGAGCCTGACGCCGTAAATCCACAACAATATACTGATCATGCCGAGACTAGCACTTCTGACTTTGATAGAGCGGATGGTGCCGATATTATGGATAGTGCGGATATCGCAGATGATAGTCCTACTATTTCACTTCATTCTCCTAAAATTTCAGAAAATGCAAAAGGTGAACGCATAGCGATAGTTGGTATCTCAGGACGTTACCCAGGGGCCAATAACCTTGAACAACTATGGCAACGTCTCTCTCAAGGAGAAGATCTTATTACGGAAATTCCAGGGCGTTGGGATAACAAAGAATCCGATCAAAACAGTCAGGAGATGTATGCGAAATGGGGGGGATTTGTCGATGACTTTGATTGTTTTGACCCTTTGTTCTTTGGTATATCTCCACGAGATGCAGAACGCATGGATCCTCAAGAACGGCTCTTCTTACAAACAGCATGGCATACCATTGAGAATGCAGGTTATACCCCTGAGTCCCTAACAGGGGGGCGCGAAGGAAATGAAAGACGACGTGTTGGCGTGATTGTTGGTGTGATGTACGGTGAATATCAACTTTATAGCGCCGATCAGAACACAACGGATACGATGACTAACTCTTCGTATGCTTCTATCGCAAATAGAGTTTCATATTGTCTCGATTTGGATGGACCATCGTTTGCCGTTGATAGCATGTGTTCATCATCGTTGACCAGTATATCACTGGCATGCGATCAACTGCGCAATGGTAGGAGTGATGCTGTGATTGCTGGCGGCGTGAATCTTTCAATTCATCCACATAAATACCGCATTCTATGTGAACTTGATTTTGCTTCTTCAGATGGCCGATGCCGAAGTTTTGGAGAAGGTGGAGATGGTTATGTGCCAGGAGAAGGTGTTGGTGCCGTTTTACTTAAACGGTTAGAGGATGCACAGCGTGATCAGGATTATATCTATGCAGTGATTCAAGGCTCGGATATAGCACACGGAGCAAAAACATCGGGGTACACCGTGCCAAATACAGAAGCGCAGGCGAATGTTATCGCCAGCGCTTTCGCACGTGCAGATCTTGATCCTAACGCCTTGAGTTATGTTGAGGCTCATGGCACTGGCACAAGTCTTGGTGATCCTATTGAGATTCGTGGATTAACAAAAGCGCTGAAAACGCAATTTGATCAGGATAAAACGTGTCCAATTGGTTCTATCAAGTCTAATATCGGACATCTTGAATCAGCTGCTGGCATTGCTGCTTTGAGCAAAGTCATATTGCAGATACAGCATAAGCAACTGGTTCCCTCAATTCATTCAGATACGTTGAATGCAAATATCAATTTTTCGAACACACCGTTTTACGTGCAACAAGACTTGCAAGATTGGAAGACTGCTTCAGATGAGCTTCGTGTCGCAGCAATCAGTTCTTTTGGTGCTGGTGGTTCAAACGCGCATATGGTGGTACAAGAATATTCAAATGCCCCGAATCAATTAAAAACACCAAGCACAGAAGAAGCGCTCGTCTTTTTGTCGTCCCGTTCACAACAACAATTGACTGAACAAATTGAACAATTGGTGAATTATCTGGAAGCACAAAGCTATTTTGATGCTGATGGCGAGGTATCCTCGGTCGATGCAGCGACCTTTATATCAACCGATTTTTTCACGCATCAAGAAGTGATTAATACACTGAGGTTTGGTCGCAAACAACACAAATGTCGATTGGTTTTTAAGTCTCAGAGTTTTCAGCAACTCTACACAGCGCTAAAGCAATACCTGCAAGTAGTGACGTTGACATCAGATGCATATCAACAGTTGGCTACGCAGCAAATTTTTTATCGTGATATGGACTCCACTCAAGAGTTCGCGGAGATAGAAACGCATGATGAACTTCTTCATCAAGCGTTCGCTTGGATAAATGGCCAATTTGATAATTCAAAATCGTTGTCAGTTGAGCATGTCAGTGCGGGCTTACGGAAGGTTCCCTTACCCGGCTATGCTTTTCTTCGCAATCGATATTGGTTTGAAAAGAAACTGTCAACAACGACTGATACAGTTGAACAAGATGTCAATCAAAATATATCGCTTACGGCAACGCATCAAAAGAATGTTATCAGTTTGACACCCAAAGCGGTTCTCGATCGCGTTTCCAGAGGTGAGATGGATCATGATGACGCCAGAGCGTATCTAGAAGCATTGCAACAGAGTACAGGAAAGATGTGAACAATCTCACGGGTGAGATGTTTCATGACTATAAAGTAATTGGTTTGACAAGGAGTCAGAGTAATGAATGAAAAAATAGGTATTATCGGTGGTGGTGCATGTGGTATCGGACTAGGAAAGTCTTTGGTCCAGGCAGGTCTCGATTTTGAGATTATTGAAGCGACGTCACGTCTTGGAGGGAACTGGCAACCCGATGGCCCTGCTTCAAAAATGTATAGGTCTGCTCATTTGATTAGTTCAAAGAACAACACTCAATTTACGGATTATCAGATGCCAGAGCACTATCCTGCGTATCCTGGACACCCGTTATTTTTTGCGTATTTACAACAGCTTTCTGAAGAGTTCGGTTTATACCAAAAAAGTCGTTTGAACACGCAAGTTGATAGACTCGAAAAATCTTCTCAAGGATGGCGTTGCCACTTTTCAGATGGGACCTACAGCGATTATGGTTTCATGATCATTGCAAATGGTCTACTGCGCCAACCGATCTTTCCAGACGTTGCTTCTGAATACACTGGCGAAAGCATTCACTCCTGTGACTACAAAGAATCAAGCATATTTAAAGGTAAGCGAGTGTTGATCGTAGGCGCCGGTAATTCTGGCTGTGATATTGCGGTGGATGCAGCGCATACTGCAAAAAAAGTGTTCCATTCAACTCGACGTGGCTATCATTACATGCCGAAGTTTATTAATGGTATGCCAACGCAAGAATGGTTGATGGCGGAAGCACCAAAGTTCACCGATTCTGAAGATTATTGGCAGCATGTCAGGAACACATTCCAGATGGCAGGTTTTAACGGCGTCGATTATGGCCTTCCGGAACCAGACCACGATATATCTGAATGTCATCCCATTATGAATTCTCAAATTCTTTACCACATTGGGCATGGAGACATTCATCCAAAACCAAATATTACTCGATGTGAAGGCAAAACCGTTTTCTTTTCAGACGGCACAGCCGAAGAGTTCGATTGCGTTATTTGGGCATCTGGCTACCGGGTAGATTTGCCTTTTCTGTCCCGAGACATCTTTGATTGGGAAAAAGATTTATCCTCATTGTTCCTAAGAATGATCCCTGAACAATACGACAATCTTTTGTTTTTGGGGTATCTCAATACTCCATCTGGTATTGGTAATTTAGTGAATATTTTAAGTCGATTTGTCGTTGCATACTACCAGGCAAAATTGTCGAATACGCACGCTTGGCAAGTTTTGCAAGCGGCCAAATGCCATGCTGACCGATTGGATTTGGGACAAGACCGATTTATGAAAACAGATCGGCACAGCTACGAAGTTGATCTCTGGAAGTATATTAAGTCGCTTAACTTTGTGACTACTCAATTAAGGAAAACAGATAAGCCAACTAAGCAACAGAGAATGCAAAACCAAAACCCGGTGCAGACGACTGCGTCATTCAATAGTGCGATGGGAGTGTAGAGATGACAATGGATTCGCGCGTTAATCAAAAATTGGGAAATGGTGAAAGTCAGGGAACTGAAATGAGTGTGGCTGATGCGTTAAATCAACTTGATCTGATGCAGCAGACATCCGCCTCTGAGTTGAATACACCAGCAAGTCCTACTCATTCTGAACAAGCTGACAATGGCAGTTCTGGCGGTTCTTTGTTGGAGCGTGTCACCGCAGATATACAAGATATGGTTTTGGGTGTTCTGAAACTGGATGTTCAAGACTTCTCTCCAACGACACCGCTAATGGACTATGGTCTTGATTCGATTGCATCGACTGAAATCGGCAATCTGTTTACCAACAAATTCAACATTGTTATCCCGCCAACGGTCTTTTTTGAGTTTCAGGATCTGAGTAGTTTTGTGCAATATCTGATGGAAAACCATCAAGCGGAATTGCAGCAGCTTTACGCGAAAACAATAACCGCGAAAACAAAAACCGCAACGACTAAATCATCCACTCAAGTAAGCGAAGCATCACAACATACAAAACGACAGATCACCATTCAAGCGATAGATATGGGTAAGAAGGAATCGTTAGATAAAGGCAATCCACGACCTTTGGTTCCATCTACGCCAGAAAACGTGCAAGCTTCCGTCATTGGCGAGACAAGCGATCACTATCTCCTCAATCCACACACACAGGCCAATCTGGATCATGTTCAAGACACGGCAGGATCCAATCAACTGACGAGCATTGAACATCTTTGGCAAGAATCTGCGGCCTTGTTACAAACACCAAAATCTGAAGCTATCAAAACGCAAATCAGACAACCCAGCAGAGAATATTTGCAGTCAATGAGGCGTTATACAGATGCTGCTAATGTCCATCTGGTACATCGTGTAGGTAAACGCCCGCTTGAATATGCCAGTTATGGAGAAGGTCCACCAATGTTGATGCTAGGTGGTTTGTTGATGCATTACAGCGTTATGTGGTTAACCAATATTGAAGCGCTTGCAGCTAAACATGAGCTGATTATGTTTCATATGCCTGGATGTGGTGAGTTAACACTGCATGATGCAATGAGTCTGCATAGCCTGGCTGACGACATTGCGGCTGTGCTGGATGCTCACGGGATACGAGAACCCTTACCTGTTTTTGGTTGTTCTTTTGGTGGTGTCATGGCTCAAGCATTTGTGACCGCTTATCCTCAACGTTGTTCAGCATTGGCGGTTGCAGTGAGCACCCCCGTTGCAGAAGGCGCGACAGATTTTCAGTCTTTGATGCGTGAACTCCAAGTGAGTCCTCATTTTATGGAGCTCAATCGAGGCTGGCCAATGGCTTCCTTACCTGCCTATGAAAAAGTGATTGAAGGTTTTGATTTTTGTAGGGCACTAAATACATTGGATATACCGTCATTGGTCGTGTCTGGTGGTCAGGATAAGTACACAACATCAGCGCATGGCAAAATGATGGCCGAAAGCCTAAGACATTCTCAGTTTGTTGAATTTCCAGATGCAGGACATCTACTTACGTTTTCACATTATCCAGAATTCAATGCTCTGCTTTTAGATTTTCTGGCAGATGCAGCAAACCCGCCAAGTTCTGCATTTGAAACTGGCAGTCATTATCAACAATCTCCCGACATTTCGCATACTGACATTTTACAAACAGAGCGAAATCTCATAAAAAATTCGACACTTGAATGTGCAACTGAATATGTCAGAGGAGGGCAACAGGGCCATTGTATTATGTTGTCCGACCACTCTGCTCAGGCAGCCAAAGCATTGCGTGATCTCACCGTTAAAAACAAGCTAGCAGGTGTCGATTATCGAAGCTATTTTGTGACCTGTGCAGAGGAAGCTTTAGATGCTGCCATACGTATTGCGCGACACTATTCTCGCAATCACTCACGCAATCAATCGCAGGGGCAGGTTCTGATAATAGAACGAGGAACAAAGTGGCAGAACTATTTTGATCCTCTCAAACAGGGTGAAACAGAGGCATTAGTTCCTGCTATCGTTTTCACAAGCAGTTTGGAAAATGCTCAAGCAGAATACGCTCTGGAGCAGTTTGTTGCGGTTGTCTTAGTCGCTGACCAAGAGATGACGGTTCAAGATCTTCATCACTTCTCCTCGCGCTTACAATCTTTACCCGCTCTGTCTGTATTGGTTGATGCAGCGTTTTCTCATCCAGCATCAGCTCAAAGCAGCTGGTTGAGTATAGAAATGCAGTGTGCATTCGATTTGATCGTACATGGCGAGGAAATCGCAGACCAT
>JBCDMA010000075.1:0-13855 GCA_038744645.1 Pseudomonadota bacterium
CGAGTATTACGTGGCTGTTTCTAAGTTCAACTTATCGTGGAGCGAGCTGCGGCGGATGAATGAGGCAAGTTATGAGCATAGTTTCGCGGATGCTGGTTTGAAGGCTCAACTACTAGAGGATTTTAGAGGGCGCATGGATACTTTTGAAAAGCAATTTTCTATGACAAACTGGTCGTCCGTAGTTAATCGCTTTTCAGCGGTGACATATGGTTATGGTCATAAAACACTGGGTTTGAATATTTGAGGGGTTGTTCAGCCATGAGTAGAAAGGCCGAACAATTCAATGGTCCCAAGGGAATTTGCTTCACTTGGGTAACTGTCAACCAAAAAAATTAGCTTTCAATTCGGGTAGTCCATAGCATTACATTCACCAGATGAAACCCTAAGCTCCTTAGGCATTCTTCCAGCGCATAGGGAGCACACCGAAAGATTTTTTGAATGCTGCTGAAAATTTTGCAGGGTTCTCGTATCCCAAAGTTAAGGAAGTTTGGGATACGTTAATATTACCATCTCGGAGAAGACTAGCTGCCAGTTTCATGCGTTGATTGACCACGAACTGATATGGACTCATACCAATTGTTCTTTTGAATGCCCGTGAAAAATGAGAACGACTCATGCTGCAAAGCAATGCGAGTTCACTGGCACTTGGCGCATCATCTTTGCAATCCATTATTCGTTGATGAATACTGTTCAGTTGATTTTTAGTAAGAGGTCTTTCTGTAAATTGGCTATGCAATGGCTTTTGTAAATCCAAAAGCGCCATAGTGAGACTGTCAATGGCCAGCTCTATTTCTTCGGTACTTTCACCGCTATTGATGAGACGCACAACATCAAACAAGTTATACCTGGCCTTACTGGACTGTATTTTACTTGTGGCAAGGCGTTCAAGGTCGAGCGGATCACCAGTTGTAGTTTCGGCTACATAGGTTTCAAAAGTAGCTTTGTCTAATCCAAAATACAATACGCTCGAATCTGGCCATTCACCAGTCCCCTTAAGTCCACCATACCGCACACCAACATCGCCTGGCTGTAAGTATTCACTAAACGATATAGCATCGTAATCAAATCGAAACTGGCCTGTGCCATCTAGCAGTACCATGAAAAAGATATCATTCGAACCGTAACTGGTTCCCGAGTATTTTGGCATAAAGGCTTTTGCTGTGGAGAATCGATTACAGGCAGACCGTGCATATAACTGAATATCAATTCCAACCGATTCATGCATCTCTGACATTCGTGAATCTAGATTTTGCTCTTGGGTCAAATTGTTCAGTTCCATTGCACGTTTTCAATAGTAAAGGCTTATCCCATGCTTGAACCTACCAAAAATGATAAGTATTCTCAATTATCATTCTTCAAGCATCTATTTTATATTCAAGAGTGATGATGGATTAAAATTTATGGCAAGGACGCTCTGACCTAGAAAATACTGTATGGACAAGATATAGCGGAATCTACAAATACATCATTCACATCCCCTTTTGCGGCTTCACCTGAGACTAAAGCTGTATAGATGATGCCTTTTAAAAAATCGATAAGTTAACGTAATAAATAAGTTTATGAACGTATCATTTGATTCACTAAATCAAGATTAACCAATCAATTTTGCGCGCATAGTTATCAATCCACTGGTTGTATAACGTTATCCGCAGGCGTTTTTTCAAATCCTCCCCAAGAATCAAAGATAAGGTCGTTTGCTTCGTGATTAGTAAGGGCTTGCTCGATGCCGGATTCGATTCTTACCCATTCATTTTCTGCCCATAACCAACGTTCAGAAGTGATAGAGACACCCGTGCCGTTGGATTGTTTAACAACCGTATCGGAGGCTCGAGGGACGCCAAAAAGCGCATTCGTCATTTCAAAACCGAAAGATTGCTCAAAAGAGTCAATAAGAAAATGTCCATGTTTTAAATTCTCTTTGACCTGGAGAATGGCTTTTTGCATGGAAGATGTTCCAATTTGCGACGCAATGTTTAATGTAGTAAGCGCCATGTATGGGCCGACCCACTTTTCATTTCCCGCTTTTGCAAGTGTGGTTATCGGCGTAGTGACCGCTCCCATTTCTCTGATAACAATGTCACTAAGCCTTTGTTGAAGTGCGATCCACTCGGATCTGCTGGCACTTTTTTTTGTGCACTCTAGTGCTACCCATAGTGGAATTCCATGAGCATACCATCCTATTCCGTCTTGCTGATTGATAGAAATACCATGAAACAAGGTACTTTTTGCCAGTGCCGAAGCTATCTCCTGACGGCGAATTTGTCTGCCAAAACCGTCTTCTGCCACATCCCAACCGCTAGATTCAGGTAACCAGAAAACATCATGGTATACACGAATATCACCAAGACCACGGGGAACATGAACCGCCTTGGTTATAGTGGGGAGAGGCATATTCAAAACGTCCTCAACGCATAGTTGTAGCTCTCTGATTTCCTCGGCAATAATCATGGCGGTAGATTGATGAGATGCATGATGATAAAGCTTCAAGTCCCCATTATTAATCATTTCTGGCTCGTTTGGGTACCACGCGCTCGCAAAATCTAGCATGGTAGATGACCTCCCAACTTCATATGTCGAATTCCCTGGAGCAATATACCTGATCTCCCAAGACCAGTTGCCAGCTGGGGCAACGCCGTGTAGTGTTGACAATGACCGCGCCTCAAAATCAGGAATGTTTTTTGATAGGACGTATTTTTCCCGTTCCAAAGGTGCAGTCAAAATCCTTTCTTTATCTATCCCCAAACGCGACAGCACATCTCTTGCACGCATCCAGACGCCCGAGTGATGCAACCACGGTTGAGATTCGAGCGTTGGCCAATCTGAAAATTTTCCATCAATAAACAATTCAATGTCGCACGCAACTTCCCTGCAGTCCTCAACGCTAACGGCGAATTGGTCATAAGCTGTATCTATTTCAAAATATTCACCATTAACCGTGACATTAACTAACTCAATGCCGTGCGGTAGTGAGCCTGTGAAAACGCCGTTAGCCGCTGAAAAATCTCTTAAAGACCACTCACCTTTGACTGTCCTTGATATCGGATCAATTTTCAAGGAAACATGTCCACCAGCTATTTCATAAGTTGCCGCTTTTGATGCCCAAGTCTTTTCCCATTTAGCATTAGCTTTCAATTCTTCGCTCAGCGATATGTACTGTCCATGTATTATCAGCTTATCGACAATTAATGAGGACAATACCGCTATGCAAACAACACTGATTGCAGCAAGGAGAGCAGCTCCTTCACGAAACCTGCCCAATACTGCATGAAATCTTGCTCGCAATGATGAATCAGTACCTCGCGACCACAGGAGCCAGGCTAAAGCTAAAAGGAATAATGAAAAGCTCACTTTGATCCCATCGACCGTAAGCAAGCTGGCTATCCAAGGCGTCCAACCAGACATTGAAGATAGTAATACACTATAGGGAATACCAATCAATGCAGGCTCAAAGCTTACCAGATTAAGTTCATAATTTACGATCGCGATAAACCCGAACATCATTGACATCGCATGTGCAGCCCCCGAGTTTCTTATGACCGCATGCATTAAAATGGTAATCGCCGCCACTTCAAGCAAAGCAGGGGCGACAACCAATAGCTGGTAAATTACGGGGTCGACAAAGCTAAAACTGGGAGAACCAATCAGCATCACGACCCAGGCACTTAATGCAGATGCTAATACAAAAACAATGGTTATGCTAAAAGCGGCCATTGCTTTACTTATAACTAGCACCCCTGTTGGAGCTGGTGTCACGTCAAACATTTCATCAAAGCCTGTTTGAGAGTCGCGACGCATCAATACTCCAACGAAACCAGCCACCATAAAAAGTAAAAATACGAAAAAGAACTCCGACATAAAAGGCAATAAAAATTCCGCGCGAGGAATCATAGGGCCCTCGCCATGCTCCATTGCATTAAAAATCCCGCCACCTACACCAATAGCAAACAGTATGATAAGAGAAAGTCTCATTACCCAATTGTTGAGGGAGCGAGATAAGTGCCAGAAATATTCCTGCGAGGTAGCACGTAACCAACTGTTATCGAATATGGGCCTTTTTAAGGGAGATAGGGCATTCTCTATTTGAATTATTGGCTTTGCAGGCGATTCTTTCAAAGCTTGTTTTGCTGCTTGTTCGAGGACGAGATGTTCTCGTTTTAATCTCATTAGTGTAATTGTAAAAATGCCCAAAGGAATGATGCACCAGACAAAACGATTGATCCAGAGCTGAGGGCTTAACTCAAGAAAGCCATCTATTTTCCTGGCAGGAGGCCATCGATCCGTTTGAAATTCAGCCTCAGAGAATCCAGTGGGATCCAAAACTGTGGCGGCGAAAATACTGATATCACCGTTCTTAAATATAATGAGTCCAATCATCCAAACCAGCATCAGCAGAGCAGCAACAGCAAACGGACCTGCAACACTGCGGAAAATCAATACTGTGCTCAACAGCAAGGCACCAATACCAAGTGTCATGGGTAGAATAAAAACCAACGCGCACCATAAAATCGGTAAAAATGGCGCCTGACCGATGAGCTCCTCAGGCACGATACCAAGCCAGCCTAATACGGGTGCCAGAAGCATCGCGGAAGGCATGATAAGACCTAGCATAAACGCTACGATACATGCCCCCAGGTATCTGGCTACGATCAGCCCCTTCAAAGAAACAGGAGCACAGCCAATAACTTCATGCAATGCCGCAGTTTTGTCTCGCAAAGTCACCTGGCCAAATAGCCATGCCCAAATAAAAAATAGCCACAGTGACATGCCAGTAGAAAGTAAGTACACCACATGAGAACTATTGCGGGGAATTCCGATCGCACCCATGTCTCGCATGTAGTCAGCATTACTTAATACCAATAAAATGTACAAGGCCAACCCAAACGCCGATAGTGGGAATAATGGTCCTCGCATTCCTGCGTTTATTTCATTAGTCAGCTCGTTCCAATATACAGATAATGACATAGTCATCTTAGGTAACCCTTGAATCAGAATCTACACTAACAACATTTTCCAATGCGACGTGATAGGCATCTTCTAATGAAGCAGACCTCACTTTAAAGCCATTAGGCGCAGTCCTGGCCCTTACTATCACCAACAGTCCTTTAGGATTAGCTAATACCCTCAACGCACTCTTTGGAACCGGTTCGCCTTTTGCAAAAACTTTACTGAATAATTGGCCATCTAACGGTGTGATCAAATCTTTTGGAGAACCAGAAGCAACGATTTGACCTGCCACCAGGATGGATAAGTCATCACACAGGTTTTCAACATCTTCGACGATATGTGTAGAGAGTAAAACTGCAGCGTCCTCCGAAACATCAGATAGCACTCTGTGAAAACGATTTCGCTCCATGGGATCAAGTCCAGCAGTCGGTTCATCTACAATTAGCAATCTAGGCTCCCCAATTAGAGCCAACCCTATGCCGAATCGACGAAGCATGCCACCAGAATACTCTGCGACATTTCTGTTCGCGGCATCTGTCAGATTCACTCGTTCCAGTATTTGTGCAATTTCGTAGTCTCTGGCAGATTTTTCAGTAAAGCCTTTCAACCATGCAAAACGCGACATTAGGCTCAAAGCGGAAACGCCCGGATATGCTCCGATGGTTTGAGGTAAATATCCCAGATTTTTTCGCAGCTTTTCAGGATTATTGAGCACATCCATTCCATCTAATTCGATAGAGCCGCTGTCCGGCATCTGCAAGGTAGCAATGGTTCTCATTAAGGTGCTTTTGCCTGCCCCATTTGGCCCGAGTAAACCATATAAACCTCTGGGAACATTGAGCCCAACCCCGTTTAACGCTTTCACACCGTTGGCATATTGCTTTGTGAGCTTATTTACGATTAATCCTTGGCTCATACATTTTTCCTTTCAAAGCTGATTTGGGAAACTTTCAGCGTTCATCAGAATAGCCAATCAATTCGTATTCCGAATTCTCGCGTTCGCCCAAAAGTTCCATTGAATGAAAAACCATTATCAGCATTCGCAGCAATTAAGTAGTGTTCATCCTCTATGTTGTTAATTTACAGCGACGCTCGCCACCCATCGATGGATTGGTAGCCCACTTGTGCATTCGCAATTTGATAAGAATCTGACCGGGCCGGGTCGCGTGGATCCTGGCCATTGTCGTTAGCAGCGTTAAAATAAAATGATCCGGCCCCGAGGATTTCGCCGCGAACAAAGTAGTTTTCCAGAAAATCGTATGTAGCAATAATGGCAAAATCATATTCGGGAACCAGTGGCACCTTATTGCCGTCGTATCGAACATCATTGATAGCATCGAAAAGATAGGACTCATACTCCGAGTCTGCGTAACCCGTACTTATGGAAAGTTGCAAGTCTTTTATAGGCGTGTAAGTGACCTCAAGTTCCAAGCCGTTAATGCGCACTTCTTCAGCGTTACTTAACGATGCTGTGAATGGATTGAATTGCACAAGATCCTGATAGTCTTTAATTGACGTATAAAATGCGGCCAGATTTATGCGCAACCGGCCGTCATCAAAAGTTGCCTTTGTGCCGACTTCATAGGCCCAGGTTTTTTCTGGACCAAATTCTGCAGTAGACAAATCGGTTACGAAATTGAAACCTCCAGGCAGCCAACCTCTGGCAATACTTGCATATAAAAGTATGTCGCTTGAATACTTATAATCCAAAGCAATTCTGGGTAAAAGTATGGTATCGTTTTTCTTTGTCTCGAAACCTATTCCAAAAGGAGATGACAGCGCTTCACCACCTCGCTCAGCCCATGCCCATCTCATGCCGCCGGTTATTCCTAATCTATCTTCAATGAAATAAGTCGTGAACTTTCCAAAGACGCCCACATTTTGTCCGGTTTGAACTCGATTGATAGGCGAAAACCCTCCCAATCCAATAAGAGAGACGTTTTCTGTAAATTCAGTATCGCTAAAACTGATCCCTGCTATCCAATCAAACTTGCCACTACCATTAGATTGAAAACGAAACTCCTGATAAATTTCTTCATTGGTTGCCTTGCTAAGGGTATCGTCGGTAATAGTTGCAGGGACAGTGGGAGGAATCATAAACAGATCCGCCACAAAAGTTCTGCCCAAATCGAAACTGCCATCCACTCGCCAGTCCCGGTCAAAATCGCGGTAACCAGTCACCGCTGCAAAATCCATGGTGTTCAAATAAACCGTAGTGGTCAAACCCACTCGAAGTGCTTCGGATTTCAGACTACCATCCAAATCGTATGCTGTTTCAAAGTCATTTAGAGGACGACCAAGAATTAATTCATCTCTCCCCCTGAATACAGGTGAATTTTGAAGCAAAATATCATCAAACTCCTGATAATCTGCAGTGAATGCAAATTCAATCCAGTCAACTGGGGTGTAGACAAATTGTGTTCTGACATTAATGCTTTGTTCTTCACTTTCAGTGCCGGTAACTACATTGGTCATCGCTCCGGTAATTGACTCACTAAATACGCCAATAGAGCCAGTAAGCTTGTTATCAATGAGCGCACCCGAGATTCTTGCTGTGCCCTTGAACGTATCGAGATTACCAATTTCAGCACGCAACTTAACTTCTGTTTCATCAGAGGGACGCTCGGTTAGGATATTGATAAGCCCGGCCTCTGTGTTTAATCCGTATAACGTAGATTGTGGCCCTCTTATTATTTCAATTTGCTGAACGTCAAAAAGAGTGCTGTTGATGGAAGTAAAATCCGTGTATGGAATGCCATCAACATACAACGCTGTGCGAGGATCTATTGAATTAATGTTGTTTGGCATTCCACGTAGTGAAATAAAACTAAAACCACCTCTGATTCCGGTGCTGGCCGTTGATAGATTCGCTACATAACCACTGAATTGCTGAACCTCATCAATACCAATTATTTCAACTTCATTACCTGGTATTAAAGCAACGCTGATCGGTACGTTTTTTAAAGGTTCTAACCGTTTTTGCGCATAAACATATATTTTCTCAATCTCTTCAATACCATCTGATTCCGCCTCATTATCCAATGAAGAAACTGTTTCTACTTCCGCGTTAACGCGAGAGGATCCAAACAATATCCCAAGAACCATCAAACCAATCATTACTCTATCGCTTCTGTGACTGGTCAGGTTTGTTAATTGCATTCATACTTCCTTAGAAATTACACATCTTTGAAATGCAATTGATTATCAGTCGTACTGAACTTTCTGCCACTCCATTTGTGCGAATTTTTCAATACATATCAATCCAACCAGTTTTTTTGCTTCCAGACTTATGGTTATAAGGCTTTCCTTTATCTGAACGCAGATTCAAGCACGTTCAACGCTTGATCACTTAAATACAATTTATTCTCAACAAAATTTGCTTTAGTTTGTCCGTCGGGTGCATTGGATAACTATGCGTTAAACAGTCGGACGTCATCAGCAGAAATCGATAGAAAACGGTCAAAACCACACTTGCGGGAAAACATTGGGAATCCATTGGATAAAAGAGATTGTGCAAATAGGTATGCGAGGAATTGGCAGTGCTCGTTGTGAAGAAGTTGAGGATGCTGAGCGCTATAGTGCGGATATTATAACAGCATACGAAATGCACAGTGTTGGAATGGAAGCTATATTATCGCGCATTCCGGATGACGGCTTTATCTACCTAACCATTGTGCAGATGGCATAGATCCGACTATTATGCCTGCTGTTATCGCACAAACTCCAGACGGTTTAAATGGGTTTTAGATCCATTAGCTAATTAACGGTTTAGTTAAAAAAGGTCGTGTGGCAGAAACATAAGTTTGGACAAAGTCGTCAAATAATATCGTACAAAAAATCATTTTAATCATGTGCTAGTGATTTAAACGGTAGTTCCTTTTAAACAAGGACATACTGAACTTATCGCTGTATTTTTTCGTTTGATGTAGGATCAAGCCCAGAATAATGCAGGATAGGAAGTGAGGAAACAACTATATACGTTTGTTTTTATTTTAACGCTGAATGTTAACTCGGTCGAAGCACAAGAATCACAAGCCATAGATATAGAAGCTCTCGCTATCGCTCATGCAGCTTTGTTGAAAGAGGACTTACTTAATCATTTTTCCAAAAATAACAAGCAAACGCTCTACGATAAATTGAGCGAGACTGAGATTGTTTTTTCAAAAGACATGGAAGCAGGCAACGTGGCTTACGCAGCAAACGACAACAAAAGATATATATCAATTTCCCTACCTTTTCTGAGACTGCTTGGTGCCTTTATTGAAAAACACATTACTTCCCCATTCAATGACCAACAATCAGTACGTGATTTTCAACGGCAAATGTTCCTTAATGCCATTACCGACATTATCTTGCATGAATTTGGACATCATGCCTTAGAGATGTTTTACAACGAATTTACCTCCATACGCTTTTTACCGCGAATGGAACAAGAAGCTCAGAATTGGGCCGTCACCATGAAAGTCACCCTCGAGCAAGACGAAGAGGATGTTGGTCGTTTGATCACACTTATTGCATTAATTGAAAATGAATTAGCAGTTAGCGAATTGTCTAACTCAGAATCAACCATGCTTAAGACCTTAAAAGACAGAATAGGCTTTGCTTGCTTCAAATCCAACAGCGATACTGCAGACAAAATCTGTACAGAATTAATCGAAACGGTATATTCACTCTATGCTTTGCGGGAGTGAGTGAATGGTAGGAGGCTTTTAAACAGGAGTTGAAGTCATTCAAAACGACAAATTTCTTTGCCCGAAATGGTACTGCCCACGTCTTTTTCTCACTACTAGATTTCCATAGGCAAACTTGCGGCATTGGAGCCACTGCACAGATTAAATCTCACTCGCTTCCGTTGACCGGCAAGTTAAGGGCACGTATTCAACATTTTCTATCGTCAGGTCTTTTTGGGCCACAAGAAATAAAGTGCACCCAATCCGCCTACAGTTGCTATAACGTGGTTTAGTTCTGCCGTGAGATTTGGTGCGTGATATCCCCAGATAGGCCAGGCAAACCACCATCCCAGGTAGTATAACACCGCCATAAATGTCACCATTCCCCAGGTTTCACGCTTTACAAACGCGCCTTTCAGACCGACCTAAACCAGCAATAGATTTACGCCAAGAGCTAGCAGAGCCTCTCGGAAAGCATGATAGTTGGAATGGGTTGGACCATCAGGCAAGTTGACGGCTGCAAACTGCGGATTCCAAGTAAAGCCCAATGTGTACCAAAAGCTGATAAACCCCCCGATCAAGCCAGGTACCAACAAAGCCCGGCCTATTTTTATTCTATCCATTTTCTCTCCTTAAGGTGTAAAAGTAGCTGTTCGGATTGAAGTGGCGCTCGGAAACGATCACTATCCGTTTTTTCATCGTAGTCGCAAAATCAGGGCACGGCCTGTTCAGCCTTCCCGTATATGTTCAAACGCGCTTGCGCCTGCATCCGCGGTGGATATCGATCGGGTTGACCGAATCACCTTCGACAGTAAATCCGATTTTGCCTGCCTTGGGTGAGAGACGAGTGAACTCCTTCCAATGGAAGGGGCTGTTGCCGTGTCGGGAATGCAGCGTTTTAGCGCGGCCATACGCAAAGCTCACTTTGCGCAAGTTGCTTCCTGCCTTCAATTGCCCTCAGATGATCCGCTCGTTAGAATGAAATCTTACACGTTGTGGTCCTTTATTCATGGTCATTCCTTTTTGCAGATTGACAATAAAGACGGCTCAATGAATTTTGATGCACTGGAGAAGGATTTTTTGACAGAGGTTGCGCAAAAAGTTTTCGGATAAACAGCCTCTACACTACTCTAGCAATAGAACACTTACACCGCCTCTTCGAGAGCTGAGCATTTATCTTGGCTTGGCTGCGATGACGTAATCTTTTCCTGTTCGCAGCACGCCATCTTCGTCTTTGAGTAACGCAAGTGCCTCAGCCCTAAGCGTTTCACCACGGCTCAGTAGTGCATTGGCTAAATCTATATCTTTGAGCATGTTAAGCGCTGGTTTACACAAGTCAATTTGACCATTAATAAACCTTTCTTTCACTCGAATATTAAAATGCTTCACGTTAGTGACTTTAAAGCCAGCATTTTCCAATTGATTAACGACCCAATGCGCGGGGTATTCTCGATAGGGTCTATCACCCGCCAGCAACACGCATGCATCACGGTAACGCCCGATTTCCCAAACAATTTTCGCCGCTTTATCTTTTGGTTGACGTTGAGGAACATAAGGTTCACAGCCAGTAATATATAGCCATCCCTTTGTCAGTGGTCTTAAACGTGGAAACAAATGCGATTGAAAATAAGGCGCAAAACCTTCAATTGCACCCAATAGATAATCCGCGATGACAGTATCGAATTCTTCGTTTTTAAGTAAATTAGTATCGGCCCAATTGGCGACGATAAGTTTGTCTTGAGGACGTTGCATTCCCGCAATCTCTTTGCGGATCTTCTTTGCATGTGACTCAGAACCTGTAACGCCCGTCCAACGCTCCGTTTTGAGAGAAGATATCCAGCGCAGTGAAGAAGTCCCAGCGCCAGCATCGAGTAATTCTCCCCATGGGCGTCCATCATGTAGCTTTGCAATGTGTCTATATAGTGCGGAATATTTCCGTTTTTCCAATGTGTCAGTTCCTAACTTTTTATTCCAACTTAGCGCTATTTTAAAACCAAGCGTTCAAATAACAACATGCTACAATCTACCGGTGCACGATACTCAGTCAATCAACAAGCAGCGAATAGATCTAGATGCTCTGGACGAAATCTGGGTGTTTGGTTATGGTTCGCTTATCTACAAAGTTGACTTTCCGTACTTAGAGAGACAAACCGCGACGATAAATGATTTTGAGCGGCGGTTTTGGATGGGTAGTCACGATCATCGCGGTACGCCTGAAAAGCCAGGTAGAGTATTAACACTGCATCCCGTGAAAGGTGCTGTATGTTTTGGCATGGCGTATAAAATCACGCATAACGAATTTGAGCATCTGGACCACAGAGAAAAAAACGGATATTTAAGAGAGCTAATCGATATGACGCTTGAAGACGGTCGCATCGTGACCGGTGTCGTGTATATTGGTTTTCCAGACAGCCCTGCCTATTTTGGTCCCTTAGCTATTCCAGCGCTTTCTCAACATATTTATGAAAGCAACGGCCCTAGCGGAGAGAATCGAGATTATGTATTCGATTTGGCCGAGGCGCTTCGCAAGTACAATACGGTAGACGAGCATGTATTTGCTATCGAAGAGTGTTTGTTTGATTTGCAACAGCGAAGTTCCCAAGATAATAAAGTCTGAAGCGCTTTTACCTTTTTCATCGCGGTTGTAACAGCAAGGCATATCTCCAACGCATCTTATGTACTTTTCACTAATACAAGTCAAATGTAACAAATTCATAACAATTTAAACGTTTCATACATTTGCCCATCATCATTCTCGATTTAATGCCGATAGAACCTATCAATGTCCAAGTAAAAGGTGATATTAATGGGAATGCTGTCGCAATTAACGCTGAAAAATCGACTTTATTTAAGCTTTGGTATCATCTTAATGATGTTAGCGGTTTTAACTACGATAGGCATACTGCGCGTTAATTTCATCAGTAAAACGTTAACTGAAATAACGGACGTCAATTCGTTAAAGCAACGTTACGCGATCAACTACCGAGGAAGCGTTCACGATCGCGCAATCGCCATCCGCGATATTGCATTGGCGACCAGTAATTCAAAGATGGACGTGCAAGTCGCCATAATCAATCAGCTTAGAGAATTCTATAACGAATCAGAAAATAACATGCGTGCTATGCCATCAAACGGCATAGAATTCACGGATGCTGAGAACGCAATTCTGCAAAGAATAGATACGATAAAGGAAACTACAATCCCGCTCGTGGAAAATACGATATCACTTGCAAAGAGCGGACAAATAGAGGCAGCACAAGAGCTATTGCGCATCGAAGTATCGCCATTGTTCAGTCAATGGCTTGGCGTGATTAATGAATTTATCGATCTACAAGAAGAGAAAAATCAAAGCATTACACCACTAGCAAGGGACACTGCGGACAGTTTCCAAACCATCATGCTTGTGATAACGGGCATTGCTATTTTAGTCAGCGCAATCATTGCGCGATTTTTAACGCTTAGTCTCTACTGCAGCCTTGGCGGCGAGCCAAGGTCTGCGGTTTCTTCTGTCGCTAAGATATCGGATGGTGACTTAACCATAAATGTGGAGTCGGCAAGTGATAACAGTTTGTTGGCGTCGCTACAAATGATGCAGGGAAATCTGAAGAAAACGGTTACAGGTATCAAGCAGTCAGCGTCTAGTCTTGTATCCCAGGCAGACCAAGTATCAAGCAGCTCAAAACAGATAAGTGATGTTGCTGAGCGTCAGTCTGATCTAACCACGCAAACTAAGAATGGCCTTCAGGAAATGCAAAGCAAGCTTTCAGAAATCAATGAGCTATCTAATCAGACAGAAGATAACTCTCGCAAGACAGCTGAATTCACTGATAAAGGTCGCGCTGCCATAGAATCAAACAATGTCGAGATGGAGCGCATTGCAGTGATTGTGGATGATACTGTCGAGCAGATTCAAAAGCTCGAAGCAAAAACAAAAGAGATCGGTTCCATTGTTAACGTAATCAGCAGTATCTCAGAACAAACCAATTTACTTGCGCTTAATGCCGCGATTGAAGCGGCGAGAGCCGGTGAATCTGGGCGCGGATTCGCCGTGGTGGCGGATGAAGTGCGTCAACTTGCCAAACGCACAGGTGATGCCACTGACCAAATCGCCAGCATGATCACTGAAGTGCAAAAAGAGACGGATGCATCAGTAAGTGCTATGCAGCGTGCCCAACCGGTCGTTGAAAAAGGTAAAGCACTCACCGTAGAAACAAGCACATTGCTGAAACAAATTGAGTCTC
>JBCDMA010000076.1:0-13821 GCA_038744645.1 Pseudomonadota bacterium
TATACAGGCCGTACAACTTGGGCAAAGCACTTTTATTACGGTGTATTGAGAATATAGCAATGGTGTTGAAAACGCGCCATCTAAGTTGTTGACTTAGCGTAAAAGATATTCAAAAAAAAAGTTCAAAGCATTATTTTAAGCGTGCCGTAGGGGTGTTTTAACTTTGGGAGATTTATTTAATCGCCCTTCGAGGGGTAGCGATGAGCATCAGAGGTAGTTTTAACCTCGGCGTGCACCTTGAGGGGCCTAAATAAAAGCGTATGCATCTCCAAATAACTGGTCAGCTGCGAGGCCTTTGGCAGTAAAGTCATCGCGTATGACTGAGGCCATTTCAAATCGTCCTGCGACATAGACTTCGACAGCGCTGAGATCATCAATATCATCTAACGCGGCCTGGTGCACTAATCCAATTTTGCCGTTCCAGTTTTCAGCGTTTTCAACCACTGGAATATAATTAAAATGAGCGTGACTTCTGGCTAACGATTTGAGATGCTTGTGTTCGTACAAATCATCTTGATTCTTTGCACCCCAATACAACGTTACGTTTCGTTTAGGTTGCTTTTCAAGTGTATACTGCAGAATCGATCGGGTATAAGAATATCCAGTACCGCCAGCAATTAATACAATCTTTTTATCGTTATTTCGCACAAAGGCCTCGCCAAGTGCTACTTCGAGCGTCAGTAATTTCGCTTCGCGTGCTTTCGTCAGCACTTCATATGCATATGGGTTATCAGCGCTGGCACCAATATGTAACTCTAAATAATTTTTCTGTTCGGGTGAGTTCGCGATTGAAAACGGGCGTTTGTCGTCATCACCCATAATGACATGAAGATACTGACCGGCTTTAAATACGATGGGCACCTTAGGACGCAATGCAATTTTATACACAAACGAAGATAACGATGTAATGTTTGTAACGTCGGCTTGGATGTGCTGCATGTATGATCCTAGTGTTTTGGCTCGATTTAATTCTTGCGGTCGATTCGGTATTTTGTGCGCGTGGGTAGATGAATGTATAAAGGTCTTGGTGAGCAGTGGCTCAATGGATTAAAGAAACCTAATTTGAGCAATGTGCATGGTGAACGACTTTTATGTATTTACTTATTCACGCATCTATAAATCACGCACTTATAAATTGCTGCGCAATATACCTTAATTTTGGCTACGATCAAGTAAACCAAGCTCTTCCCAAAATTCATCCACGCGATTTTTAACGTTTTCATCCATCACGATGGGTGTACCCCATTCCCTATCGGTTTCTCCTGGCATTTTATTTGTTGCATCCATACCCATTTTTGAGCCCAACCCTGAAACTGGCGAGGCAAAGTCCAGATAGTCAATCGGTGTGTTTTCAATCATTACCGTGTCTCTGGCCGGGTCCATGCGTGTAGTGATAGCCCAAATAACATCTTGCCAATTGCGAGCGTCGACATCATCATCGCATACAATCACGAATTTAGTGTACATAAATTGTCGTAGAAACGACCAAACACCCATCATCACGCGTTTCGCATGTCCTGGATATTGCTTTTTCATAGTGACGATGGCCATCCGATAGCTGCATCCTTCAGGTGGCAGGTAAAAATCGATAATCTCAGGAAATTGTTTCTGCAAAATCGGTACAAAGACTTCGTTTAATGCCACCCCTAACACCGCTGGTTCATCCGGTGGCCTGCCCGTGTAGGTACTGTGGTAAATGGCATTTTTTCTCTTGGTGATATGCGTAACGGTAAACACCGGGAACTGATCAACTTCGTTATAGTATCCTGTATGATCCCCGTAGGGTCCTTCATCCGCCAATTCGCCAGGTTGTATGTAACCTTCTAGCACAATCTCAGCACTGGCGGGGACTTGCAGGTCGTTTGATTTACACTTAACGACTTCCGTTTTTTCACCACGCAATAATCCGGCAAACGCATATTCTGATAGGGTGTCAGGTACAGGCGTTACAGCGCCTAAAATCGTTGCCGGGTCGGCGCCAAGCGCAACAGACACTGGATAGGGCTTATCGGGATTTTGTTCACACCATTCTTTGAAATCAAGCGCACCACCGCGATGTGAAAGCCATCGCATGATAAGTTTGTTTTTAGCGATTTTTTGTTGTCGATAAATCCCCAGGTTTTGACGCTTTTTATAGGGACCTTTTGTCACAGTCAGTCCCCAGGTGACAAGAGGCGCAGCATCTCCAGGCCAACATCGCTGAATAGGAAGCTGGTCTAAATCAACATCATCTCCTGCCAATACAATTTGCTGACAAGGTGCCTTTTTGACCTCTTTCGCAGGCATATTTAAGACTTGTTTAAAGATAGGAATTTTGCTGACCAAGTCTTTTATTCCCTTGGGCGGCTCAGGCTCTTTTAAGAATGCTAATAGCTTGCCCACTTCTCGAAGCGCTTCTACCGACTCTTGCCCCATACCAAGCGCAACTCTCTTAGGTGTACCAAACAAATTGGCCAACACCGGCATGTCGTGGTTTTTAGGATTTTCAAAAAGAATGGCTGGACCGCCAGCACGCAAGGTTCTATCTGCGATTTCCGTCATTTCTAAATCGGTATCAATGGGGAGCGTCACGCGTTTCAGCTCACCCATTTCCTCCAACTTTTCAATAAAATCGCGTAAATCAGTATATTTCATTCAAGCAGTTATCAACTATTGGGTAAATACGTTTTGGCATTAGTATACTGCGATTATCACGATAATGTTTTTCGCTAAGCTAAAAAATAATAAAGATACACAGGAAAAATCGGCCTCTATCACCTACTCAAATTATTTTTAGATTCACCGATATATACATAACAAACCGTCAGTTCCCAACTCGGATAGGTACATTGAAATACAATCATGTAATGAATATCGTTGCTGCTATTGCTTTGTCGATGCTATCGATTAAAGCCAATGCACAAGTGTTAGAGGCTGTGCAGATTTATTCCCAAGATGAATTAATTCAATTGATCAATGCAAACAAACACCTTGACCGCGTGCGGTCCGACAGATGTCAACTTGTGCAGGATATTGAAGCAAGAGCAGAAATCATGAAAATTCCCGCGTATCAATTTTTATGGGGAGACATGCTAGCGTGGGGCGTTTGTGTGGATAGAAATGCAAAATACGGTATTTTTTATATGCGAGAAGCGGCCAATCAAGGATTACCCGCTGCGCTTGAACAACTGGGGCGATACCATAACGACGGTACACTTGTGCAGCAAGATAAAGAAAAAGCGGTTGTCTTACTCAGAGAAGCCTCAGCATTAGGCAGTTTGAGAGCACAGTTACAGTTGGCCGAATTGTTTACAGATGGCTATGGCAGTCCATATGATTTCGAAGATCTATACCATTGGCTATATACCGCGATAACAACGGACAAAGGGATACACAGTCAAATCGCGCGTTACATGAAAGAATTAGAACGCCTAATGCATCCAAAAGCCGTTAAAAGCGCAAAAGAGCGTTTACCTGACCATTAAAAGTCATCGACTGTTGTTCTACTGCTCGTTTACGCTTTCCTTGATTTGGAGAGGTAAAGGGTGCTACGTCATCGCTTTCGCCTGCAAAGAATGCGCGTCACTTGTATCTAAATAAGTGACACCACAATAAAATTATCCACCTCAATTCTATTTCTGTATCATGGCTATAGTGTGTCCATATCTCTATGGGATTAACGTCAACTCAATTTACGGGCGCTAAACCATTTGAAAACCAGTTTTCATAATAAAGACTAAAAGTAAAAACGGATTAAAAAAACCGCATGAGCAAAGACCCTCACTATCAACGTGAGAAATCAAAATACGAAAACCCAGTTGCCAGTCGCGAACATTTATTATCGATCATGAAGAAGGCAAAAAGCGCGCTTACGTTTTTAGAAATTTGCCAGTTAGCCGACGCGAATGAAGAATCGAGCAGGGTGGGTATCCAGCGCCGTTTGCGAGCAATGGAAAGAGAAGGGCAGATAAAATTCACCAAAGAAAAACGCTACGACATCCAAATTCAAGATGAGCTAGTGAAAGGCTCAGTCATTGGACATCGCGACGGATACGGTTTCTTAAAACATTCATTGACGGAGAAAGACTACTTCATACCAGTGCATCAAATGACGTCTTTATTGCACGATGATGTTGTTGAGGGCATTGCTGTCGGGCAAGACCGCAGAGGCAGAATTGAGTTTCGTGTCAATAGAGTGGTAGAACCAAGAAGAGAGCCCATTGTCGGGCGCTTTTTTACTGAACACGGAAACGGCATCGTTATCCCAGATGATAATCGTATCTGCCATGAAATATTTATACCCCTAGAACATACGATGGAAGCAAAACAAGGCAGTGTCGTTGTGGTTGAGATACAGCAACGTCCTCGCAAACACTTAAATGCTCTGGGTAGGATCATTGAAGTGCTCGGTGATCATATGGCGCCAGGTATGGAAATCGAAATGGCGATGCGTAAGTTTGAAATACCGCATACCTGGCCAAAGGCCGTGTTAAGTTCTTGCGAGCAACTCACTGAACAAGTGCCTGAGGACGCGAAGAAAGGTAGAGTAGATCTTCGGCATTTGCCTTTGGTTACGATAGACGGTGAGGACGCAAGAGATTTTGACGATGCGGTTTATGCGGTGCAAAATGAAGATGGTACCTTTCGTCTTTGGGTAGCCATTGCGGATGTAAGCAGCTATGTCAGACCAGGTATGGCATTAGATATTGAAGCATTGAAACGCGGTAATTCGGTGTATTTTCCTGAGCAAGTGATTCCAATGTTGCCAGAAGTCCTATCTAACGGTCTCTGTTCATTGAATCCTGATGTGGATCGGCTTTGCATGGTCTGCGAGATGAATATTGACGCAAATGGCGAGGTGCAATCGTTTGAGTTTTACGAAGCAGTCATGCGCTCAAAAGCCCGGCTGACGTATAACAAGGTATGGCAAATACTTAACGAAGATGAAGCGCTGTCTAAACGCTACAATGCACACGTTACGGATTTAAAAACGCTCTATTCATTGTTTAACACGCTTAAATCTGCACGAGATAAACGCGGTGCAATTGAATTTGAGACGCAAGAAACAAAATTTGTTTTCAATGCTAAGCGAAAGATCGAACACATTGTGCCTTTGATAAGAAACGACGCGCACAAAATCATAGAAGAATGCATGATTGCAGCAAATGTCTGCGCAGCGAGGTTCATTGAACAGTACGAAGCGGAGTCCTTATTTCGTGTTCACGACTCCCCCGATGAAGAAAGGCTACTTAGTTTCAGGCAATATTTGCGCGAAATCGGGATTGCAACAAATTTGGGATTATCACCTCGGCCCTCGGATTTTACGGTCATTATTAACCAGACAAAACAGCGTTTGGATGCAGAACTCATTCAAACCATGTTGTTGCGGTCGATGAAACAAGCCATTTATGACGGTGATAATATCGGGCACTTTGGCCTTGCATTGCATGCATATGCGCACTTTACATCGCCCATCAGGCGATATCCCGATCTCATTGTACACAGATGCATAAAAGCCATTATTGAACGCAATGCACAGTCAAAGACGTGTACTGGCGCAAAATCTTATTCGTCAGAAGAAGTTGAACAGTTAGGTGAGCAGTGTTCAATGACCGAAAGACGCGCTGATGATGCCACACGCGACGTTGCAGATTGGTTAAAGTGTGAGTTTATGTTGGCGCATGTCGGAGATGTGTTTGATGGCATAGTGTCGTCAGTAACAAACTTCGGACTATTTGTTAGGTTACCTGAATATCATATCGATGGGCTGGTTCATATCACATCTTTAGGCCAGGATTATTATCATTATGATGATGTAAAACAGTGTTTAACCGGTGAACATACGGGAATAAGTTATCGATTGGGCGACCCGCTAGAGGTAAAAGTCGCTGCAGTAAATCTTGATGAACGAAAGATAGACTTAATCCTTGCTAATCAAAAAAACATCGTACAAAAGGGAAAGAAATCAAGGACGAAAGGCGATTCAAACGATACAAAATCGAAATCAAAGAACAAGCCAAAGACTGAAAGAACCGGTAGAAAACGTGCGGGACCGCAGAATAAAAAAAACAAAGGCTCACGTAAGTCGGGCAAAAAACGGCGATAACTACGGCGATAGCGTTACTGCAGTTAAAACTCTACAATCAAAATGAAGAACGATAGATAAATGGCACAGCAAGACTTAGTTTTTGGACAACATGCTGTACAGTCCCTTTTGCAAAATGAATCTGAGCGTGTATTTGAAATTTTTGTATCAAAAGCACGTCAAAACAGCAAAAAACAGGATGAGAAAGTCAACTCACTCGTGAATCTGGCTAAAAAAAGCGGTATTCCTGTACATTTTTGCCACAAAAAGACACTTGATGAAAAATCCAAAGGGCATCCGCATCAAGGTATCGTGGCCAGGGCAAAACAGGCACCTGTCAAAACGGAAAAGGACCTTGAGAACCTCATTTCACATGTCAAAGAGGCGGGTAATACAGTCACCTTATTGCTTCTTGACGGTATCACCGATCCGCATAATTTAGGCGCTTGCATGCGCACCGCCGATGCCGCTGGGGTGAATGCTGTAGTAGTGCCAAAAGACAAATCCGTCGCATTAAATGCTACGGTACGCAAGGTCGCATCGGGTGCCGCTGACGTGTTGCCACTGATACGGGTAACTAATCTCGCGCGCACAATGAGAGAGTTACAAGACAGTGGAATATGGGTGATTGGCACGGCAGGTGAAGCAGTTGACAATCTCTTTGACATTAAGTCAGAAGGGCATTTAGCCATTGTTATGGGAGCCGAAGATAAAGGCATGCGGCGATTGACACGAGAAACCTGCGATCAGCTGGTCAAATTACCAGTGTTGGGTTCAGTATCCAGCTTGAACGTGTCAGTCGCGACGGGTATTTGTTTGTATGAATTGAATCGGCAGCGCAGGTAATTTCGTTGTTGCAAACTCTTTCGTTGGTTTTAAACTATTGGCATTTCATGCTTCAAATCGGTATTAGCATGCCGCCGCTAGACGCAAAAAAAGGAGGTAACCCTCCTTTTTATAAATACTAAGCTGTTGAGTATTTACTGCACAGGCAAGGTAGTCGTCCCCGTCTCAATATCCCCCGCCAGCGTCTCATAGGCATAATCGAATGTAATGGTGTTTGTTTCCGAACTGGTATTGTCGGACATGTATTCGTCTACATCTAATCTGTAATATCTGCCGTCCGCCAAAGATGTTCCGATATTTTCGCTATATGAGTAACCCGATAACGACTCCCGCATGATATTTTCATTTTCTGCAAGTGATATAGCACGATGATATTGGACATTTATTTCGCCATTTCGCACTATCTCGTAACGCCTATTTGTAGTTTCTTGAACATCACTATCAATTACGGTGCTTTTGTTTAAATTGAATTGACGAAGTTGATTTATTTCATCTGGCAAAAATACATAAACACTTCTACTAGAGTCCGATGACGTAGATGAGTTACCGGCAGTATTCTCTGTGACAATAGTTACACCATTATTTGTGTAATTATCGTTGTCAGCTACTAATGAATTGATGTTGAAAGGAACGTCTCCTACCAGCAGTTTTGATTCAAAATTCCTATCATCTGACAGGTCGAATAAGTCCCCAGTCGAAATAACTCTAACATCTTCTATCTCATATTTATAATCAACATTGCTAACTAGAGTCACTTTTGGTGTAATGGTGAGTTTCGTGTTATTGAGTGACATTGCTGTTTCAACTGGAATTTCTTTGCCTATTGTTATGAGGGTATTGCCAGGTAGGATGATATCATCGTTGCTATCATTACCTCTCACGACCGAGAATTCATCTTCACTAATCAACGTAATATCCTCAACTACAGGTTGTACAGGTTGTGAATAAAAGACTGAATATGCGCCATCGTCCCTTAACGCCGGATTTATTGACGAAACCACTTCGAGAGTGTTTGAGAAGCTTGAAGTACCGGTTGAAAGCTCAACTGATAGATGAACCACATCTGCTAAATCAACGTCGTAGTTGCTATTTGATGCTATACCTGAACTTGACACACTGAGTAGATTATCGTCCTGATTGTGGTCTCTAATATTAAGCGTAGCGCTTCTGAATTGTTCTCCGTTAAAGGTTATAGCACCTATGTTTATTGTCACAGAGTCATCATAGTCAACATCCAATACATATTGTCCGGTCACTGTGTCAAAGCTTGCGGCAACGGTCTCTTGACCATTTTCAGCCTCCAGTGTAGCGCCAGTAATAGTGTCCCCTGCATCATTTATAACGCTAAGTCTGAATTGGAGGGTGACAGTTTCTTCTTCGCTTGGTTGTGATAATAGTATTGAGTTGCCGTTCTCTATATCCTCATACAATACCCTAATGTCTGTCCCGCTATTTTGTGCTCCAGATTCGATAGTCCAGTCTCGCTCACCATCTCTGTCTGCATCATTGGCAATTGTTACATCTGAACTTAGGAATTCAGGCAGCACAATAACGTAAACACCGTTCACTTCATCGAAGGTTGCTTGATGCATGAATTCAGCGCGATTTCCGATCAAACCATTTGAACTGTTAGCGGTCAATTCCAGTCCTTCGATAGGCATATTGGTTTCAGCATTCAAAATAGCAATTTCAAATGTTTTAGCGCTTGACACACTTAGGTTACCAACTGAGGTTTCCACGTCGCCAGAGTTTGCACTTGCTGTTTGTAAGCTAAAGGCCCTTGTTAAAAAACTCTCATCTGGACTGGATATGACGATTTCCAATATGGAGTTGGCAGGTAGTCCAGCCACAGAAAATTGCCCGTTATTACTCGTCACGTTTTCAGCATAGACGGTTGTTAGTGTACGCACGCTAACAACGCCGTCGACCGGCGTCTCACCATCAAACGCATCAACTATGGTGCCGGTGATTGTAACCGTGTAACCTTCTCGAGCCTGTTCAAGTTGCGCATTCAAAATTTCATTTTGCGCTATTAGTGCTGCGGTTAATTCATCATTTGAGTCGTCATCAACCTCTAGACAACCAGTGAGAAAATAAAGAGAGACTAGCAATGTTGATATTATTGATTTTTTCAAATACATATCGAACTATTCCTTGGTGAAAAATAAATCAAGAATAAAGAGTTAATCGTTCCCACTTTGCGACTTAACTACGGTTTGTAAGTCTGATTAGAATCGAATAGGCAAATGACGCATTGAGAACGTCATTCGGTTATCGGCGATGTTAAGAAATGATTAAATGATGCGTAGCAACAAAAAGCTGTTATGGAAATGGTGCTTTACGAGTTATGAAAGTACTGAAATAGAAGATATTTTTCTTCACTTACAAACATCCCATAGTTTGGCAAAACCATGAAAAAGGATTCACTGAGATTCGAAGATCTAAATGTGTGCGAAAACCGCAGAATTATAGGTAAAAAGTGAATTATTCTGTAGGTCTGCTGGTCTTTCACATTAACTCAGAATAAAAGTGTTAGATTACGCAAATTTCCTCTATCGTTTGTCCGCTAGTTCTGTTATAGTTTCGCGCCTTTTTTATAAGGGGTAGGTCTATTTGTCTCGAGACATCGAGTAAAATAGCGGTTTGTAAGCTCGGTTCATATTTGACGAGAGCTTTAATTTTAACAGCGGAGCACTTACTAATGATCCAAATGCAAACTAACCTGGATGTTGCCGATAACAGCGGCGCTCGCAGGGTTCAGTGTATTAAGGTTCTTGGTGGCTCGCATCGCCGTTATGCACATATAGGCGACATCATAAAAGTTACCGTTAAAGAAGCAATTCCGCGCGGTAAAGTTAAAAAAGGTGACGTACTAAATGCAGTGGTGGTGCGTACTAGGAAAGGCGTTAGACGTCCGGACGGTTCTACGATCCGTTTCGACAACAACGCAGCTGTGTTGCTTAACAACAACAAGCAACCGATAGGTACGCGTATCTTTGGCCCGGTCACTCGTGAGCTTCGTGGAGATTCCTTCATGAAGATTATCTCATTGGCCCCTGAGGTACTATAAGGAGTCACGATAATGGCAAGAAAAATTCGTCGTGATGATGAAGTGGTAGTAATCGCTGGTAAAGACAAAGGAAAATCAGGCAAAGTTTTGCGTGTTGTTACTGAATCTAACCGCGTTTATGTAGAAGGTGTAAACATCGTTAAGAAACATCAAAAGGCAAATCCTCAGTTGAATGAGCCTGGCGGTATTATCGAAAAAGAAGCACCAATTCATGTATCAAATGTAGCGATTATCAATTCCGATTCAGGAAAAGCTGATCGCGTTGGTTTCCGTTTTGAAGATGGCAAAAAAGTACGCTACTTCAAATCAAACGGTAACCCAGTTTAATTATTGGAGTGTACGATGGCGAAACTGCATGATTTCTATAAAGAAACAGTAGTATCTGAACTTGCGAAGCAGTTCGGATACAAAAGCGTCATGCAAGTCCCTCGGATTGAAAAAATCACCTTAAACATGGGTTTAGGTGAAGCGGTAGCTGACAAAAAGGTGCTTGAAGCTGCACAGGCCGATATGGCCGCAATTGCAGGTCAAAAACCGATTGTCACTGTTGCCAGAAAGTCTGTTGCCGGGTTTAAAATCCGCGAAGGCTATCCGATTGGCTGTAAAGTAACCCTGCGAGGCGATCGCATGTGGGAATTCCTTGAGCGTTTAATCTCAATCACTATTCCCCGTATTCGCGATTTTCGTGGATTGAATCCAAAGTCTTTCGATGGACGAGGAAATTACAGCATGGGCGTGCGTGAGCAAATCATCTTCCCTGAAATTGACTATGACAAAGTCGATAAAATTCGCGGTATGGATATTACTATCACTACCAGCGCAAGTTCAGACGATGAAGCACGTGCACTGCTTAGTGCATTTAACTTCCCGTTCAGAAAATAAGGTGTAGGGTTATGGCAAAAGAATCAATGAAGGCACGCGAAGCAAAGAGAGCTAAATTAGCGAATAAATACTCTGCTAAACGCGCTGGCCTCAAAGCTGTTATCAATGACGTAAACTCTTCTGAAGAAGAGCGTTGGGATGCAGTACTTAAGCTACAAAAACTACCAAGAGACTCAAGTCTTTCACGCAAACAAAACCGTTGTCGCGTGACGGGCCGTCCTCACGGTTACCTACGTAAGTTTGGACTATCTCGTATCAAGTTGCGTGAAGCAGCTATGCGCGGTGAAGTCCCTGGTCTTAAAAAAGCCAGCTGGTAAGGAGTAGCGAATATGAGTATGCAAGACCCTATTGCGGATATGTTTACCCGCATCCGCAATGGCCAATTGGCCAATAAAATCGCGGTAACTATGCCGTCTTCCAAACTTCGCGTTGCGATCGCCAAGTTGTTGGTTGAAGAAGGTTATGTCGAAGGCTACAACGTTGAAGGTGATGTGAAACCTACGTTAGAGGTGACATTGAAATACTTTGAAGGTAAGCGAGTTATCGATACTATTCAGCGTGTTAGCCGTCCAGGTCTGCGCATCTACAAGAAAAAAGATGAGCTGCCAAAAGTATTGGGCGGACTTGGCATTGCAATCGTGTCAACTTCTAAAGGTGTGATGACTGACCGTGCTGCGCGTAAAGCAGGCATGGGCGGTGAGATCATCGGTTATGTAGCGTAACGGGAGAAGAAAATGTCACGAGTAGCAAAAGCGCCCGTCGCGATAAAATCTGGCGTCGAAGTGAAAATCGACGGTCAGGAAGTAACAATTAAAGGTTCAAAAGGCACTATAAGCCGAACATTTAACAATGCAGTCGAAGTTGTTCAAGAAGATGCTCAGGTCAAAGTGCGTCCTCGCGAAGGGTTTGATGGTGCATGGGCGCAAGCTGGTACTGCGCGTTCTTTGTTAAATGCAATGGTTTTGGGTGTTGCTGACGGTTTTGAGAAAAAACTTCAGCTGAACGGTGTTGGTTATCGTGCGCAAGCGCAAGGTAGCAAACTTAATCTAACACTCGGCTTCTCACATCCTGTAGTTTACGAAATGCCAAAAGGTATTACCGTAGAAACACCATCACAAACTGAAATCGTCGTCAAAGGCGTTGATAAGCAAGTGGTGGGTCAGGTTGCTGCGAACATTCGAGCGTATCGTCCACCTGAGCCTTATAAAGGCAAGGGCGTTAGATATGCTGACGAACACGTTCGCCGTAAAGAAGCCAAGAAAAAGTAGGTGGGTGAGATGGATAAGAAATCAGCTCGTATACGTCGCGCAACGAAAGCGCGAAAGAAAATCAGCGAACTTGCTGTTCATCGCTTGGTCGTAAATCGCACCCCACGCCATATCTACGCTCAACTCATCGCGCCTAGTGGCGCAGAAGTGTTGGCCGCAGCATCAACAGTGGAAAAGGGCATTGCAGGTGACTTAAAGTCAACTGGCAACGCAGAAGCTGCTGCAGCAGTGGGTAAAGCGATCGCAGAACGTGCTATCGATAAAGGCATCAAAGATGTCGCTTTCGATAGAAGTGGTTTTAAATATCACGGTCGTGTGAAAGCACTGGCTGATGCCGCTCGTGAAGCGGGCCTTCAGTTCTAGGAGTTAAAAATGGCTAAAGTAGAAGTTCCAGCAGGTGAACTATTAGAAAAGCTAATTGCTGTAAATCGCGTGTCTAAAGTGGTTAAAGGCGGACGTATTTTCAGTTTTACCGCATTAACTGTCGTTGGCGATGGCAATGGCCGTGTCGGTTTTGGTTACGGTAAAGCACGGGAAGTGCCAGCAGCTATCCAAAAAGCGATGGAAAAAGCCCGTCGTAATATGGTCACTGTTGACCTAAACGGCAACACGCTGCAGCACCCGATCAAAGGACGCCATTCTGGCTCTAAAGTGTATATGCAACCGGCATCCGAAGGTACCGGTATCATTGCCGGTGGTGCAATGCGTGCAGTACTCGAAGTCGCCGGCGTTCAGAACGTGCTTTCCAAGTGTTATGGCTCAACAAACCCAATCAACGTTGTTCGCGCCACTGTTAATGCTCTTGTGGAGATGAATTCTCCTGAGAAGGTGGCAGCGAAACGTGGGTTGTCAGTTGATCAGATATTGGAGTAATCGCATCATGGCAAAGACAATTAAAGTCAAGCAAACGAAAAGCTCAATCGGTCGTTTGCCGAAGCACAAAGCCACCCTCGTTGGGTTGGGTTTGCGCAAGATCGGTCACGTTCGAGAATTAGAAGACACTCCATCGGTTCGCGGCATGGTAAATGCTGTGAATTTTATGGTCGAAATTGTCGAGGAGTAACAGATGAAATTAAATACTATTGCTCCAGCATCTGGTTCTAAACCAGCCGGTAAACGCGTTGGACGCGGCATTGGCTCTGGTCTTGGTAAAACAGGTGGGCGAGGACACAAAGGTCAAAAAAGCCGTAGTGGTGGTTCTGTGAAACCTGGATTTGAAGGCGGCCAAATGCCGATTCAGAGACGTTTGCCAAAATTTGGTTTTACGTCACGGGTATCGCGAGTTACTGACCAAGTAACGTTAAGCGAAATCGCTAAAGTTGAGGGCGATATTGTTTCTCTTGAGACGTTAAAAGCAGCAGGTCTTGTGACTAAAGATAAGCTGAACGTTAAAGTTATCAAGAGTGGCGAAATCACGCGCGCAGTTACCATCAAAGGTCTCAAAGCGACCAAGGGTGCTGCAGAAGCGATTAACGCTGCTGGCGGTAAAATAGAGGAATAACCTAGATGGCGAAACCAGGACAAGGTTCAAACGCAGGCGGCTTAGGCGAGTTGTGGACTCGCATTTGGTTTGTGATTGGAGCAGTGTTTGTGTTTAGGCTAGGCTCTTATGTGCCTATTCCCGGTATCGATGGCAATGTGTTATCGCAAGTCTTTGATCAGCAAACGGGTACTATCGTTGGCATGTTCAA
>JBCDMA010000077.1:0-13791 GCA_038744645.1 Pseudomonadota bacterium
CCGAACGATTGGGCAGGTGTCTCTTCACGTTGGTTATTAGATCCTGATGTCGAATCACTGCTTAACGGCGGCCGCCCTCGGGTGATACGGGCGTTTTTAGCAAGCTCATTGATTGCTTCACTATTTAAATTTTGAATGAACTGAGCGGGGTTTGTCTGAATAGCTTTCTTCGTTGTTTTCTGTTCTGCTTCTCGTTCTTGCCTCTCTTGGACAGTTTCATCTGATGCCGCATTGGGTACTATTTCGCTTTGAACATCTTGCTCGGATTTCAAATCAGTCGGGCTTGGCGATATTTCACGTTTGAGCGTTGATTCAGTTAGGTTGTTATCGCCGTCGTCAATTGTATCTGAAGTTTTTTGTGTATTCTTAGGCGGTGGAATGAGCAGGTAGCTCGTAACAGGCTTGCTTTTGGTCTTTTCAGGATCACTAGTAGGTTTAGATAGGCTAACTAATGCAATAACAATGGACAGATGGATAATTAACGATAGTGTAAATGCCTTAAAATTCCCTTTACTCACAACCATTCATCGTCAATTAAAGAGCTGTCTGTCTGGCTAAGAGCGAGTACAAAATAATAAGTTCAAATTGTTTTATAGCGGAATGGTTGATGATCGGAAAGGTTTACATCTGCCCAACCGAGTGCATATCAAATAATGCAAAAGACGTTCGCTACCCAGCAACAAAATACAAGTATGTAACGCAGCGCAAAAAAAGAGGGCTTTGATAGTTGCTAGAGAGGGAACCAGCAAGTGTTCTTATCGCAAATACGCTAACTCAATCAAAGCAGCTAAAACGACAAAAAGCTATGCTGGCCTTCCACGGGAGAAATGTCTTGGAATTGTTAGTGTCTTATTTATCTACTTGCTTAATTCAACCAAATCAGACATGGATAGCGTACCGACAACATTCTGATCAGCATCCATCAATTCATACAGAGGACCACCGTCGTTGTCGAAAATGCTGAATAATAAAACAGTACCTCCTTCACCGCCTGACTCTGAGTGAGGATCGATATCTGGTTGAGATACTGTGTAGCTGCCTGTGGCGCGCACTTCTTTAAGTGTACCGTCAGCGTGATAAATATGATGCTGTCCGCTTAGCACTACAATTTTGTTTAACGCGCAGTGGCGATGCAAAATGATGGGCTTGTGCGCCTCCATCTTAAACAGCACTTCAGCGCGCGTTTGCTCTTCATTAATATGCAAAATTGAATATTGTAGGTCTTCAATCCCTTCTAAGCTTTTCCATTCGGTAACATCTTCTATTCTTTCGACATTCATAAATACACCTCGTTGTAGAAAAAGGGACGCACACACAACGTCCCACTTAAATAATCAGCTGTTTGAAACACAAAAAGACTGAAAAGCAAAACTAGAGTAACGAAAATTTGTTAAAAGAATGTCAGATAAATGTCAAGATAAATACTTGTTAGTCATCCATGATTATTCTGGACATCTAAGCATGTTTGGATATGCTTTTGTGAGTGGTTCAAATCGCCAACCAATCGCAGCGTATACAAAAAGGATGTGGAATATGGCTTATAAAAATCCATGGCTCAATTTTTATTGGCCGCTCAGCGGTGACGTCAAAGATATATCGCCAGTGACAACTTGGTTTTCGCCAAATTACGAAATCAATTTCGCTGGGAATAGAGAAATTGAGGCTAGAATTATTTCAGAGACGGCAAGCTATGGTAAACAACTCGGTAAACTTACCGCAGCTGTGCTAGAAATTGCAGATGGTGAGCCTGGCGAAGCAGTTGAAAATTTGAGAAAACTGTCGGCTGACATAGAAAAAGCAAAAAATTCCGCAATACAGGACAGCATCAAAAGCCAGTTAGAGAAGCTGAAGGATTCTGACCCTGAGGCATATGACAAACTGCTTTCTGAACTAAAATAATGCAAAAAAGTCAGTCGCCATATGCAATGTTATGTAGCTAGTATGGCGACTTTTTCCGCTATGGACAGAGACCGACTTGCCATGTTTCTCCATCGGTAGAAAACAAGTCACTCGTGCCCCAAGTTGACCCGCTTAATGGTTCATTGCTGCCTTGTGCAAAATAGTCTGGTGCGAAGAAGCTACCTGTGCTGTATGCTCTTCCGGCTAACTTATGGAAGTAGTTAACGCCGCTGAAATCAACACATTCGTCGCTACCGCCGTCGCCACCATCTCCACTGCCATCATCATCCCCGCCACCACCAGCATTCGAACATATTTGCTGGGGACCCGCACATGACGCGTCGTCATCTTGCCATTGGCATTGATCTGAACTGAGCTCAATCTCATTGAGTGCAAATGCAGCACCGCCATATTCCAAATAACAATTTGCGTAGTTGGTAAAATCTAATCGATTAGCAGCGATGTGCTCATCTAGATTAGCAGTGACAGCAGCGTTGATTTCAAAAGTTAGTGTAAGTGCGCTGGACAAACTTGCGTTATCAATTGCAACAACAGTTGCATTCTGCTCACCGCCAGGCAAGTTGCAGGCTTCTGCGCTAAAGCTATCATCCGAGATCACAGCTGACTGAGTGCTGTTCGTGAAGTCAACATCAACACGTTGCAAGTCTTGGTTTGCATCCACCACATTACCCGTGACCGTCGCGCATTGTGCTACGGTAATGACAATGACATTGCTTAGGATAGGCGCTTCGTCAGGTGGAGGTGGGCCAATCCGCGCACTCAATGATACGGTGTCAGAAATGGCACCGGCGGTATCCGTTGCATTGACGTTTATAGAATAGAGTGAATCAGGCAGTGACGCGGAGGTGATATTAAAGCTACCGGAGGCTACGTTTTGAGTAGAAAGTTGTGTTGTATTCCCGTCAAAATCAACCAGCGTGACATTGACATCTTGTACTTGGCTATCCGGATCGGATACATCACCTGTAATCACTAGCGTATCATTGCTTACTTGCACTGCTACATTACTCAGTTCGGGAGCGGCATTACGATCCACTCTTATATTATTGTCTAAGAAATACTGACCAAGATAGGTGGCATAGTTGATGCCATTGCCATTGACAAAAGAACCGCTAGCGCCAACGCCACCGGACCACGCATGATCTACGCCGTTAAAAAACAGCATGGATACCCGGTTTTCCTGCCAGAAGATTTCATCTGCAGTTCTTCCACTTTCAGTAACCACATTGGTTCCAGGTAGTTCATCAACGCTATAGACGCCCGCCATGCCTTCGGCGTTTTGACGGTTGTAACACTGATCGACGGTAGTATCGACATCGCCAAATGCGATGGATGCAATTTGAGTATCGAGAAATCCGCTAAAACTGCCAGCATATTGTTCACAGCGAAGAGTGACGTTAGCCGCTTCACAGGCGCCAATAGCGCCGTTTGCACTGGTGCCAATGCTGGGGCCAGCGCTTATGCCCATACCTGCAAAGACATCAGGCGCTAGACATGCGGTAGTATTTGCAAAGGTTGCGCCGGAAGAAAGTCCTGAAATATACACCTGGTCGGCGTCAATGTTGTACTGTGGCTCATCGGTAAGTGTTGAAGCAAGTGAGATCAAATTCCTGTAGTCTGCAGCATTTCTGGATTTGGCGCCTTGCCAATACGACCAGCATCCGAAACCCGCTTTGTTCTCTGCGTCAGGAACCGCGACGACCATACCATAGGTCTCAGCAGCAATTTCTAAATTGGCGTTTAGATATGCATCGATAGATTGTGTACAACCATGTAAAACTAATAAGAGTGCTCTTCCTTGCCCTATAGATGATTCTGTGTCTGGGGTATAAATGTGGACTCTGCTAAAGCCACCAGTGCTGACGTTGGTTTGCCAGCTTCCGGCCATCGCCTTGCTTGTCAAAACGAACATCGAAACAATCAATGTTATTACTAGTACTTGAAACTTGCATATTCTTACAGCCATACAAACACCTGGTAATCGTTAACATTAAGTTAAAGCATTGTAAATTTTTATTTTACTTTGGCTGTAGCACTTTCGTACTATTTTAAGTTGGCATGAATTATAAATTGAAGGCAAAAAAATACCCTCAATCGAGAGGGTATTTAGTAGTAAATTTGGTAAGGTTACAGGCGTTCAAATACCACTGCGATACCTTGTCCACCGCCGATACACATGGTCGCAAGCGCATATTTGCCACCTATTCTGTGTAGTTCGTGCAATGCCTTAGTGGCAATAACAGCACCTGAAGCGCCGATTGGATGACCTAGAGCGATAGCACCACCGTTTGGATTAGTTTTAGCTGGGTCAAGATCTAATCCTTTTGAAACTGTTAATGCTTGTGCAGCAAAGGCTTCGTTTGATTCAACAACGTCCATATCCGCGACAGTTAATCCAGCTTTTGCAAGTGCAGCTTTAGACGCTGGAATTGGACCTTCACCCATAACATCGTTTGGCACACCAGCAACGGCATAAGATACGATGCGAGCAATTGGCGCTAGACCATTTGAGCTAGCATAGCCTTCGCTTGCTAGTGTAAAGAAAGACGCACCGTCATTTATACCAGAAGCATTGCCTGCAGTGACCGTACCGTCTTTTTTGAATGCAGTGCGCATTCCAGCCAGTTTTTCAACGGTTGTGCCAGGCTTGACGTGTTCGTCTGTTTCAAAAAGAGTCACGCCTTTTCTGCTCTTAAGCTCGATAGGTACGATTTGATCTTTAAAATAGCCAGCTTCAATGGCAGCAGTTGCTCTTGCATGTGATGTTGCTGCGCACTCATCCTGCTCTTCGCGGCTAATATCCCATTTCGCTGCAAGGTTTTCTGCTGTGATACCCATGTGTCCGACACCAAAGGGGTCTGTAAGCGTTGCCACCATCATGTCAAGCATACCAGTGTCACCCATGCGAGCACCCGATCGCATTGCAGGAGATAAATAACCTCCGCGAGACATATTTTCGACACCACCACCAATTGCCAGTTCGTGATCGCCTAACATAATTCCTTGTGCCGAACTAACAATGGCTTGCAATCCAGAACTACACAATCTATTAAGTGCCATCGCAGTTGAATCTAACGACATGCCCGCTTGTATTGAAGCGACGCGCGCTACATAAGGAAATCTTGATTCAGTAGGAATTGTATTACCGACTACGATAGACTCGTATTTTTCGGCTTCAACGCCTGATTTTTCAATGCCTTGTTTTAAGACCTGACCTGCTAGCTCTGCGGGTTCAATGCCCTTAAGGCCTCCGCTAAAAGTGCCAATCGCTGAACGGACTGCACTTAAGACAACAACACTATTTACACTCATTTTAATTACCCGATTCCATGTTTTATATTAAGTAAAAGGAGATTTTACACCTTATAAACTAGCGATAAAATAAGAGAGTTGAAAGGCGGTAGTCATAGACATTAGTGGTAAGGAATAAATATTAAAGACTATAGTTTGATCTGATACAACAGTCGCGATTTATTTCAGTTTTTCTGGGTCTATAACGTGCCCCATTTTAGAGTTCTTTGTGCGAAGATAATTAATGTTATCTTCAGTTACGCCATGGTCTATCGCCTGACGCTGCACAATCTCTATTCCCATATCTTTTAACGCATCTATTTTTGCTGGATTGTTCGTCATAATACTGACCCTTGTTACATCCAGCGTGCCCAACATAAATTTACAAATATCATAGTCTCTGATGTCGGCGTCAAAGCCCAGATGCTCATTGGCTTCGACGGTATCAAAACCTCTGTCCTGCAAATTATAGGCTCGCACTTTGTTCAATAGCCCGATGCCTCGCCCTTCCTGGCGCAAGTACAAAATCGCGCCGAAGCCAATCTCAATCATGTCGGTCATGGCTTTTTCCAATTGAAAACCACAATCACAACGGGTACTGAACAAAGCATCGCCCGTAAGGCATTCGCTGTGGATCCGAATTGGAACAATGTCGTCTTTTTTCCACTCCCCAGTGGTTAATACGATATGTTCTTTGTTGTCTTGTAGGTCCAAAAACGCATGCATAATAAAATTGCCCATACGCGTGGGTAATTTGCATTGCGTAACATACTGATACTTCGACAAGTCACGGGACCTTTCAATTTCCTTTATGCACTCAATGTCGGGGCACCGACGAATTTTACAAGCGCTTCGTTTATCAATTATAAAGGCTGTTTGTTAAAATGTGAAAAGTTCTGCAGCGGTTCTGGTCGAGCGATAAAGAAGCCTTGAACGTAATCAATGCCTAATTTACCGACTTGTACCAATATCTCTTGAGACTCAACACTTTCTGCAATTGTTTGGATATTCATCGATTTAGCAACGTCGCAAATTGAATTTACCATGGCCATATCGATTCTATCCTGCAAGATTTCGCGGATGAAATTGCCGTCTATCTTAAGAAAGTCTACGGGCAACGATTTGAGGTAGGTATAACTTGAAAAACCGCAGCCAAAGTCATCAATTGCAAATAAACAACCGTACTTTTGGAACTCGTGAATAAATTCTTGAGATTCGCGCATTTTGATAATGGCCGTTGTTTCCATTATCTCAAAACAAATTTTATTGAATGGTATGTCGAATTTCTTGAATGCGTTAAACAAAAAGAATCTAAAATCGTCATCAACAATGGCGCAGCTGGAAAGATTGATATTGATTCGACCGAGTTTTGTCAGTTTCTGTGGGTTGTCTTTTAACCATTTGAAGCATGTTTCAATCACCCACCTATCAATTTTGTGGCTTACGTAGTTTTTCTCTGCGTTGCTAAGGAAAAATTCTGGCGATACAACCTCATCGTCTTTAGTGCGAAGCCGAACAAACAATTCGATATAGTCTTCATCCATACTTGCATTCAAAGGACGATAGTGCTGAAAAAGTATTTCGAACCGATTGTTTCGCAGCGCAGAATCGACTTCGTTGGCCCAAAACAGTTCTTGCTCGTAGGTATCGCTGATGCCTATTTCTCTGCTGAAAACGTGAACACAGCTTTCTTTGTCTGCTTTTGCTAATTGACATGCCGTATCGGCGAAACTCATTAATTCATCAGAGGTAGGACTTAAGTCATCATAAACTGCAACCCCGACACAGACGGTCTGGTAGAAAGACCGTTTATCCCATTTGAATTCGTACTTTTCAATTTTGTCTACAATCGCGTTTGCAAGCGCCACAAGTGATTCGGTATTTTCAACATCTACAATCACACCGAACTGATCTGCATTCAAACGAGCGAGTGGATACTTATCAGAGATAACATCATATAGTTCAAGTGCGATTTCTTTGATGAAAATGTCGCCAGCGTTGTGGCCACAAGATTTGTTTATTGAATTAAACTGGTCAACGTCCACGACTAAAATTCCAAAACGCTGAACGGCGTCATTGTCAGCAATTTTGTGGTTCAACAATTCTAGGAAATATCGTCGGTTGAATAGTCCAGTAAGCTGGTCATGCGTATTCAGATACTGCAGATTAATGTGATGGATCCTACGTTCTGTGATATCAAATAGAGAACCATATTGCAGCGATTCGTCATTTGCCTTTTTTAACTGGCTGGTAATTGATAGCCAAAACTCAGAACCGTCTGCTCTGATAGCACGGACTTCTTTGCCTAACACAAGCTGTTGTATATTGAGTTCACCCAGCATTAATTCGACGTCGCGTTCATTTGCAAAGAAATCACTAAACCTGATCTTATTCTTTACACAGTCATGGTCTTTGTCATATCCAAAGAGCGCGCAAAATGCCGGATTGACCGTGACAATCTCACCGTGTGATGTGGCGACAAAAAGCCCTTCAAAAGAGTTATCAAACAGCTCTTTGTATTGGCGTATTTGTTCGAGTTGATCTGTTTGCCCTTGGTTTCGTTGTGTAATCAACGACTGTTCGCGGCTTATTATTGCAACACCGACGAGCATGACGCCTATACTGGACACAATGAAAGGCTGAGGGGTGGAAAAGAAAAGGTGTTCTTGAGTATAAACAAAGGATGTAAATTCAAATACGGCAACCAACGTTAATGCTGCCCACCCACAAAAATATAAAGCGGCTGAACGAAGATCAACAGTTTTCCAATACACCACAGTAGCAACCAATTTATTCACAATGAAAATGCCAGCCAGCGCCAATAAGACCATGATTTGGTAGAAGTCGTTAAGCCAAAATATATTCACAACAGGGATCAGCAGTGATAGATACAATATCCACCACCACACGTTTGCGACTGGAACGAAAATCACTCTGGTGATTTTCAGGGCAGAAAACAATGTGACCAGTAAACTCACCGCCGTGAGTTCCGCAGCATAGGATGGTAGATTAAACAGCATAGGAAGGATCCCTTCAGCGCTTAACATCGTTGTCATGGCGGCGATAGAGAAGATACAAAACCAAAATCTCGCTGGTAGGCTTTTTAAGATATAGGACAACAGGAAATGAATGGATAGCAGTGACAATCCTCCACAAAGTGCACCGATCAATACTAATCTCTTTACTCTCTGCTCTTTATGCGCATCACTTTGCCATAGCTCTAATGGCAATAGACTTATGCCATCATCACGAATGATTAAATAGATTGTAAAACTTGATTGAGCTTGAGAAATGAATGCCATCTCAAAGCCGCTACGTATCAATTGGCCAGTGTCGTTTGCTTCATCGTTGATGCGAGAAGATTGGACAATCCGGCCTTGTTCATCGAGTATGTAGGCCTCTGCCTGATCGATAAAGGTGTTCCCAGCGATGAGTGTCAATTGGCGATTCCCGCTAGAGCCATTATCGACGCGAAACTTTACCCACAAGGCGTTATCATCGGGGATATCAACGATGGCTCTATAGTCTTCCCACTCGGTTATTTGCATAACGTCAGAAAGTAAGTTTGATTCGGAGGTGATTAAGACTTGCGCTTCGGTGGTGAGTGATTTTACGTTTTCTATGTCGGCATTAATGCTTGCAAGTTGGGCATCCGTTACCAATGAAAAGAACAATAGCAAAACGCTGTACAACAACTTTAAAACTAACCGCATTTTTGGCTCAAAAACTGACGTATGCTCCTCATTGTAACTAAACCAAACTAAGTTTGGTAAAAACTTTGTTTGTATTATCCATAAGGTGCTACTGCGTCTTTATGTAGCCTAATTGCAGTGCAGTCATGCAGCATCGTCAAATAAGCATTGAGAGTAAAGCACGTCAGCAAAGCGCAACCACCAACAACAAATTGCAGAATAATCCGCTAAGATGATTAAGAAATGATAGCGAAAAAGAGACAGGACAAAAATCCAAAAGTGAATCACATCAATGTGTACGGACAACGATTGAGCAAACCAATCAAAATCGCAGCCGCCCTAGCCGCAGTTTTTTTCTTTTCTACTGGTTGCGCAGAACAAGGGCCTATCGGAAATGCAAAAGTAGGCGAAAGTAAATCTGCCATTTGCGCACAGTGCCACGGCGCGAACGGCATTTCCATAGTACCCATCTATCCCAATTTGGCTGGGCAAAAAGAGCAGTATATGGTCCTTGCGCTCAAAGCATATCGATCGGGCGAAAGAGTGAATATGGCGATGACGCCGCATGCGAGAAAACTCAGTGATGAGGACATAGCAGATTTGTCAGCGTACTACGCAAGTTTGCCACCAGGTGGTAATTAGGATTGACAGTCTAGTTAGTTTCAAAGGCGACAATACAGGTGTAGGAATAAACCGATTTGGTATTTGTGTAGTACAACTCCCAAAAATTAAGGAATTGGTTTGTTCACTCTTCACCATCTTAACGATTCACGCTCCCAGCGGATAGCGTGGTTATTAGAACTCGCTGAGGTTGACTACGAAGTCAAAGCATATCTACGCGACCCTGAAACGAGTCTTGCACCTGAAGAACTCAAACGATTACACCCATTAGGCACTGCACCGCTTCTCACGCACAATGGTGTAACGATAGCCGAATCAGGTTCTATTTGTGAATATGTGGCTATGCATAGCACACAAAACCTAATGCCAGAGCATGGCACAACTGCCTATGTACATACTTCCTTTTGGTCACACTATGCCGAAGGGAGCTTCTTGCCACCCCTTGTCACGGCAATGGTAGTGAACAAGGCCCGGTCCAAAGTCCCTTTTTTAATAAAGCCGATCGCAAACAGGTTACTTGATGCCATCATGAACGCTTACTTTAATAAAGCGATTAAGCGAAACTTTGTATTCACTGAGAATTATCTAGAGAATAAAACATGGTTGGTTGGCAACATGCCGACCATTGCGGACGTGCAAATGAGCTTTGCGCTGGAGGCTGTATACGATGCGGGTAGAATTACGGCGTTTCCAAACATGACCAACTACGTTGAGCGACTGAGGCAAACGGGAACATTTATTAACGCAATGAACAAACTTCACGAAGCGGAAGCGCAACAGTCAATATAACGCACCTACCAGCCTATCAATTTCTATCCTAAATGCTTTGTGATTAATGCGATAAATGCATCGCCATAGCGCATGAGTTTGGTATTACCTACACCACTGACTTGAAGAAACGCCGATTGACTGGTCGGTAGACGACTTGCCATATCCGCAAGTGAAGCATCGCTGAACACGACATAGGCGGGAACCTGACCCTCTTCTGCAATTGTCTTGCGTAAATGCTTTAACTTCGCAAAGAGTGCGCGGTCGATATTCTTGGGCATCGGTTCTTTTTTCTTTGTTGTATTTACCGATAATCTTGGGACTGCCAAAGACACCGGATTCTCTCCTCTCAACACAGGTCTCGCAGCATCGGTTAACACCAAATTGCCATTGCGTGTAAGATCAATTGAGATAAGCCCTTGATGCACTAATTGCTGCAACAGGCCATGCCAATAGTTATCAGGTTTGTCTTTACCTATACCATAGGTGGACAATTGGTCGTATTGTTTATCCAACAGTTTGCGTAAAGATTTTCCTTTTAATACATCAATCACGGTCTGAAAGGAAGTATCCATGCGAAGGCGATAGATGCAAGATAAAAGCTTTCTTGTTTCTATTGATGCATCAAACATTTGTGGCGGGTCATTGCATACATCACAATTTCCGCAAGCTTCGCTGCTATAGTCTCCGAAATAGTTTAAGAGTACTTGCCGTCGACAGGTTTGCGCTTCTGCAAAAGATTGCATCGCATCAAACTTGTGCATGTCTATTTCAAATCTTTCAGGTTGACTGCCTTCGGCAATCCATTTTCTGATCCTCACAGCATCTCTTTCGTCATAAAGCAGCAGCGCTTCTGCCGCCAGGCCATCACGCCCGGCTCTTCCAGTTTCTTGATAAAAGGATTCAATGCTACGAGGCACATCGTGGTGAACAACAAAACGAACATTTGATTTATTGATCCCCATCCCAAATGCGACGGTTGCCACTACCACTTGCAATTCGTCTCGTAGAAATTTGTTTTGCACGCTAGCGCGGTGCCGATTGTCATGGCCAGCGTGGTAGGCGTCTGCGGCAATACCGTTATTTTTTAGTTTCAACGCCAAGTCATCAACTTTTGCCTTGCTACTGCAATAGACAATGCCCGCGTTGTCTCCTTGCTGTTGAACAAAACTCAACACTTGATCGAAACCTTTATACTTGCTCAACAAACTGTATCGAATGTTTGGGCGATCAAAGCTACCGCTGTACACAAAAGGATCATCTAGGTGAAGTTGATGAATAATGTCCTGACGCGTTGCAGGATCGGCTGTGGCGGTCAATGCAATTAACGGTGTCGTTGGGAAAACCTGCTTGAGCTTCGACAATGCGCGGTAGTCTGTTCTAAAATCATGCCCCCAATGACTCACGCAGTGCGCTTCATCGATGGCAATCATGGCTATTTTTAGTTCGCTTAGATGCTCTAAAAATTGCCCGCGCATGAGTCTTTCTGGTGCCACGTAGACAATTTTAATTTTGCCTTCACCCATTTCTCTATATATTGCTTGCTCTTCATCCTGACTAATAGAGGAGTTTAGGTATTCTGCGCTGATACCTTGTGCTTTGAGTTGCTGCACCTGATCCTGCATCAGTGAAATTAATGGACATACCACGACAGTCAAACCATCTAGCATTAATGCAGGCAATTGGTAGCAAATGGATTTGCCTCCGCCCGTTGGCATTAATACAAGGCAGTCTTTGCCTTTTAGCAGCATCCCAATCGAGGCTTCTTGACCTTCCCTTAATTGAGAAAAGCCAAAGTACCGTTTTAGGTAGCCACCGATGGATACGGGGGAAGGTAAGTTAGTAGCTGTCAGTTCATTTGATGTCGAGCTACTTTCTGTTGCTGAGGTGAGAATATCCAGTTCGTCCACGTTCGTCTTTTTTCTCTTAAGTTTACCTGCAACTGGGGGGCGTTTACACCTGTTCTATAAGATAGCTGTTAATACGATAAAAAGTTTTTTTATTTTCCAAATAAAACATTTATCTACATCAAAGTTTCTGTTTTTAGGATTGTTTATTATGCCTCCATAACGTTAATCAACGAACACACTTTTTAGATTTATTTATACAACACGTTAAGGAAACAACATGAAACGACTAGCTATTATCTGCTCACTATTGATGTGCTTTGGTGTGAACGCGAATGCGGCGGATAAAACGCCATCAAACGATAATCGTGTGGTACTTGAAGTCACAGTCGAAGAACGCGATTTTATCTTGGAAAGAATGCGGCGCATGCTAGAAACGCTAACCTCTGTGCAGCAAACCATTATTCTTGATTCGCCTGAAAATGCAGACAACTTAGTAAGAAATCTCGTGGCCTATACCACAGAAGAGTATCCAGAAGGATGGTATGAAAGAATGCCTGAAGGTTTTAAACAGATGGAAGACAGACTCAATGAACGTTGGAGAACGTTGGCCGAGAATAATACGTCTGATTCTAAACAAATCTTGAAGAACACAGTGCAGGTCATGGCTACCTGTAATGCGTGTCATCGCTCTTATAAAATTGGACTCGAATAGGCCTGGAATGTTAAACAAGCGAGTGCGTTCAAAAGCCACTCGCTTGTATTTGTCAATCAAATGGGTTTGATTTTAAGAAATGGCAGCCAACGATTATCAATTTCAAGCTCTTCGAGCTCAATCAATTCAATTGGGGGGGTGCTAAAACTGTCTGGCGGTGAAGCGAGATCGTTCAAATCTAGACCATACGCCGTCCCCGTAAAACCATCTTCCTCTGGCGATAGCGCAAAAAATACGCCTTGATTCAACCGGGCGCCGAACTGGTCAGAACGCTTATACATAAAAAGAAGCTCGTGCGATAACCACTCAAGGTTATTGTCTTCACTTATGTCTTCTTGCGGATACGGATAATGGATATGGCAAAGGATTTCTGGCCCTTCGAGACATTTCATTTCTTTCATCGATAAAAAGAAGTCTTTGAACTTTGCATCGTCTCTTTCAAATTCATATTTATTGCCGTGTTTAGTCACGGTGCCTACTGTAATTGCGTTACCCGATTTATCTTCTAACGTTACAGCATAAGCGTTTGCCTCGGACTGGGACTTATCTGCAGATGAGTAACCAGTTGCATCGCAACCGGATAATGTAATGCAGGAGAAACCAGATACTATTGCAATCCATGTTTTCCTTGCTCGTTTGGTGCAAATTGCACTTAATAAATGTTGCTTCATAAAACCCCCAACACAAAAGCAATTTATTTGACATACATAATCTGATTGTATCGAAAATGCATATAACACTGTGCCCTCCTAAAGTAGTGTATTTTTTGCTCTTTAGTAGGAAGTGGACTACGTTTATATAGTTAAATAAAGCACACGATGTTTTGACATTTAATCAACACGTTATTGGATAGTAACTGTGATGAATAATGGCAGTACATCACAAACGAGAAGAGAATAAAATTATGAAAAAGCAAATAGTTTACGCTGGCGCATTA
>JBCDMA010000078.1:0-13723 GCA_038744645.1 Pseudomonadota bacterium
AGCGACGCATCTTTTGTAGTCAGTGTTAACCATCTAAAATCCAAAGGTTCTCCTTGCGGTGATGGCGATGACAGCAGCGAGCAAGGGAATTGCAACATAACGCGCACTCGCGCAGCACAAGGGTTGGCTCAATGGCTAACGCTGGAATATCCTAACTTGCCTGTCTTTATCATTGGTGATTTGAACAGCTATGCACAAGAAGACCCTATTCAGGCATTAATAAACGCCGGCTTTACCGACGTCGTTCGCGACAGACATGGCAGTCAAACCTATACTTATAGCTTCCGAGGACAGCTGGGTGCGCTGGACTATGTAATGGCCAATGGCGCTGCAAATGACATGGTAGTCTTTGCCGATGAATGGCATATCAACGCGGCGGAACCACGGGTGTTAGATTACAGTGAGACGCTTCCCGGTAGCGATCAAGGAAAACCAGCCGCCTGGCTAAACGAAAACGAATTTCGTTCATCAGATCACGATCCTGTCGTGATTGGCATTGCGATAGAGTGATTAATGTTAAATACTGGTTGCGCCTGTCAGCTAGACTTCTAAAGCGGGGACGTTAAAGCTTTTCACGAATTCGTATAATACGGACAAGGTCGCTGCAACATCATCTGACTGTATAGCTTCTGCGGGGTGGTGACTGATACCCTTTTCACATCGCACAAAGAGCATGCCTGCGTCACAAATATCTGCCATTGCCATGGTGTCATGTCCCGCTCCCGAGAGCAGCGTAAAGGGTTCGTTTGAATGCGTTAACCCGTTTTTTAAACTCGCTTGACAGAGCTGGTCGGTGATTGTTTTTGAGCAAATGACGGCAGAAGCGTCATGGGTTTGATTGATTTCAATGCTCAATGCACGTCGGGTCGCTACTTCCTTGCACTGCACTAGAATCGCGTCCAGACAACCATCTCGCAACTTGTCGTCGTCGCTTCTTATATCAAGGCTAAACTGCGCCTTTCCGGGGATCACATTTACCGCATTAGGCAAATTGGATATTTGACCGACAGTAGCCAACACATTCGCTTCTCTCGCGCATTTTTCAACCACAAGCACCATTTCACTGGCACCGGTCAATGCGTCTTGTCTGGTTTGCATTGGCACCGTGCCGGCATGGCCTGCCATGCCTTCCACAGTAATCTGCAATCGTTTAGCGCCTGCAATGGCGGTAACTGCGCCAATGGGTAGATTCTGTTGCTCTAGCACTGGGCCTTGTTCGATGTGCACTTCTACAAAACCTAAAAGCGTTTCTCTTGGAATTGTGCTACTGACAACTTTGTCAAAATCAAGGTCAAAGGCTTCCATGGCCTGTCGCAAAGTGATACCTTGCTCGTCTTTTAGGTTTTCCCACTCCGTTTGCCATTTGCACGCCAGTGCGCGACTACCAAGTAGGGTCGAACCGAATCGCGTGCCTTCTTCATCACAGAATCCGACAATATCGATGTGGAAAGGTAACTCTATATCAAACATGTCGAGCAGATGGATTAACGCGATTGGTGTAATGACACCAAGCATGCCGTCATACTTGCCACCGTTAACTACGGTGTCCAGATGGCTACCAAAGACCAAACTCTTTGCACCCTCAACTCTGCTCTCGCGCCTGCCCCAAATATTGCCCACACTGTCTTGCCAGGTTTCCATGCGTGCGCTTTGCATCCAGAACGCAACCAGCGCGTTTGCGGCACGATGCTCTTTCGTTAAATAACGGCGGTCAAGATAGTCCTCGGATTGACTGATTTGACCAAGCTCATCACACGCTCTCATCACCCATGATGCTTGCTCGTCAAATTGTGCTTCCAGCTCTTTAATAAAGTGCTTCCTATAACCGGACATGATCTACCATTACTATGTTGTTAAGACACAATCTTAAACGATGGCTTTTGTTCCTCATCCATCGAATTGTTATCTAGTGTTGTTTTAGTATAGACGCTATATGCAGCATCTACCGCTTCACCCAAAGGCAGGCTATGCCCTGCTCTGCGAAGCACAGTTTCAAGTGACTGCAGTGTTTGGTACACAGCATCAGCTCTGGCGTTATAGCCCATAGTGCCTATTCTCCAGATCTTGCCATGCAAAGGTCCAAAACTGGTGCCTATTTCGATGTTAAAATCGTGCAGCATGCTGTGACGCACGGCTTCGCCATCGATACCCTCGGGAATGTAAACCCCAACCACATTGGTCATTTTATGTGAGACATCACCAAAAACTTTTAAGTTAAGTCTCTTCGCGCCCTCTAACATTGCTTGACCGGCCACTGTGTGCCGATGAATACTCTGTTCAATTCCTTCTTCTAACAATTGCAACGCACACTCGCGTGCGCAATACAGCATCGATGCCGCTTCGGTGTGATGATTGAGGCGTTCTTCTCCCCAATAATCAATGAGCATAGGGATGTCAAAGTAGTTTGATCGGATCTTAGAGGCCTTGCCGTCCTTGTGATTTTCATTGCGAATGCCCGCTTCCACATGACGGCGCGTATTCACAATATCCAAGTATCTATCGGATAAGGTGATTGGTGCACTGCCAGAAGGGCCACCCAAGCATTTTTGCAAGCCAACCGAAACCGCATCTAGCTGCCACTTATCTGTTTCAAACGGATTGCCACCGATAGAGGCCGTAGCGTCCGAATAAAAAATGGCATCGTATTTTCGACAAATGTCACCGATGTGCTCCAATGGTTGCAGCATTGTAGTAGACGTATCTCCCTGCACTACCGCAACGACTTTCGGGCGATATTGTTTTACAGCATCTTCAATCTGTTGAGGGTCAAATACCTGTCCCCATGGGACTTCTATGGTTTTTACATCAGCGCCTGCTCGCTCTGAAATCTCAGCCAACAAATGCCCAAAGCGACCAAACATGGGCACCAGCACTGTGTCACCAGGCTCTATGACAGAAACCAAAAGAGCTTCAATGCCTGCCCGAGACGTCCCGTCAATCAAAAATGTTTGCTCGTTTTGCGTTTTAAACACTTGTCGATAAAGCGCCATGGTTTCATTCATGTAGCCTGTCATTACCGGATCGTACTGCCCTACCAATTGCGTGGACATTGCATTTAACACGCGCGGATAGCAGTTTATTGGGCCAGGCCCCATCAATAGTCGTGGCGGTAGAGTAAGTCGAGACATAGCTAGGTTCCTATAAAACGAGTTGCGCTAACATGCGCAACGCAGTAATGAGCAATACAACTGCAAATACTTTTTTTAGTTTTGCCGCGTCCAACTTGCTGGCGATATTCGCCCCAACAGGCGCAAACAGCACGGTAAGTGGCACAATACAAACAAAACCAACAAAATTAACCAAACCAACGGTGCCCATGGGTGCGTCGGTTGGCGTTGTACCAATGGTCAATAGCGTCAATGCAGCAGGCAGTGAGATTATTAGGCCAACGGCTGCAGCCGTGCCGACTGCTTTATGCGCGGGATAATTACAAAAAGTAAGCATAGGTACCGTTAATGTACCGCCACCAATGCCCACCATAGAGCTGAATAACCCAACACTTGTGCCCATCCCCGCTTGCCCCGGGTTGCTTGGCAAACTTTGGAATAGTGCTTGTTTTTTCCCGAATAGCATATTGAGCGCAGACAGCATTGCAATAATGCCAAATAGCACCGTGAGGCTTTCTCCATCAACAACAGTGACTGCATAGCTGCCGACTAAGACGCCGCATAAAATAAATGGCCCCCAAAGTTTCAACAATGAAAAGTCAACGTTGCCTTTTTTATGATGCGCTCTCATAGAGCTAATGGACGTCGGGACGATGGTCGCCAGCGAGGTTGCCGTCGCGATGACCATGGCTGAATCTGCCGATACACCAAATCCCTGAAATAAAAAATATAAAATGGGAACGATAACAATACCGCCGCCAACACCTAGCAATCCTGCCAGTATACCTGCCACAACACCTGTCGCGATGAGCGCGAGCAATGTAGGAAGGTTTTCAATGAGTAATTCCATATTTGTCTAAATTTACCTTTGCTTGTTTCGTTTTCGTTTATTAGTTTTTTGTTTTCTTTATTTTCGCTATTCGGTCGTTAGTCAGCATTAATGAGCTGTACAAACGCTTTTCCATCACTTCTCGGGTCTGTTGCCGCTTCAATACTGCCGTCTGGAAACAACGCAATGGCACCGGCATGCCCCATCATTTCATTGTTAGGCGCGACCAGCTCGACTTCATGTCCTTTGTCAATCAATGTCTCAGAGATCTGCTCAGCGATATCGCTTTCAACTTTAAGGTTATTTGTGTTTTCGCCCCATGTCCTACCTAATAGCCAACGGCCTTTTGCAATAGCATCTTTTAATGGTGTGTCCTGGTAAACATAGCGACTGAAAAAGGTTGCCTGCGTCTGTGGCTGCCCTTCTCCACCCATTGTTCCATAAGAAATCCGCCTGCCATCATCCAGTTCTGCGAATGCTGGATTAAGCGTATGAAATGGCTGCAAACCGGGTTGAAGCTGTTGTAAAGAGCCTTCTTCCAAAGTGAAGGATGTGCCTCGATTGTTCCAAACAATGCCTGTAGACGGACTAACAATACCGCTACCGAATTCCCAATACAGGCTTTGGATATAACTGACCATGCGTCCTTCATTGTCACATGCACCCATCCAAACGGTATCACCTATTGAGGCCGGATAAGGCCAAGGCAGTGCGCGCTGCATTGATATTTCACTTGCCATTTCATCCAATGCGGAAGATTGCAAAAATTCGTTTAAATCAACTTTCAGGCGGGAACCATCCGTCAAATATTGATTGCGTTTAATGAACGCTTGCTTTGTGCACTCAACAACAAGGTGTGCATGACTGATGTCATCGCTGACATTGCTTTGCAGTTTGTCGTATAGACCCAAAATGATAAGTGATGCAATCCCCTGTGTAGGCGCAGGTAAGTTATACAGCGTGCCCTTGCTTGTCTTCATGCTCAAAGGTTCGACAAGAGTTGCTTCATAGTCGTTAAAATCTTGCAACTGAATAGGCGAACCCACTTGCGCTAAATCGTTTGATAACTGCTGTGCAATGTCTCCACGATAAAAATCATCCAAGCCATTCTCGACCAATTTTTTTAGCGTATTTGCAATCAGCGGTAACTTTACGATTTTACCTTTTTTGAGCACTTTGCCTTTCATGAGAAATTGTTGAAAAGCCTCATATTGCGCCATTTCGTCAAAGGTCTTGGCGCTGGCATCTTCCAGGCTTTGTGTGACCTCAATGCCCCATTGGGCCTGATTTATGGCTGTACCAAGCAGCTCAGAAAGTGGCTTTTGATCTTGCCAGCCAGCGCTGATTTCGAGTGCTTTTTGCCAACCCGCAACAGCACCTGCCATTGTCAGCGCTGCTTTTGGGCCGCGGCTGGGTATGCTTGAAAGCCCTTGATAAAATGATAAATCAGCACTTCGCGCAGCTCGTCCAGCGGCATTGATAGCAATGGGCGCTTTGTTCGGCTCACTGATCAGCCAAAACCCATCGCCCCCTAGTCCATTCATGTGCGGATAATTGACGGCAATGGAGGCCGCGCCTGCGACCATTGCCTCAATGGCAGTACCGCCTTGCTCGAGTATCTCTTTACCTGCATTAGTTGCCGCGTAATGAGGAGATGTAAAGGACGCAGCGTATTTGCTTGTTTTCATTATTTATTACTCACTGACGGAATCTGATTCACGTGTTGAAAAATGTGTTTGGCCATTGCGATAAGCTGCAAATCAGCATTTCTATGGCCGATAAATGATATGCCACAAGGCGCGCCTTGTATTGTAAACAACGGCAAATGGATCTGAGGCCTACCAGAAAGGCCAGCAATCGCAGTCAGAGACATCAGGTCTTCGCGATATGTTGCTAATTCGGTGGTTGGCATACTCAGCAAGGGAGAACGCCCCGGCGTCGTTGGAATTATCATCGCGGACTGCTTTTCAAACACGGTTGAGAGGTGTTTTATGATCAACTGCCTTTGATTTTCAGCCTGTTCCTTTTGCGCTTGTGTCAACTGACGACACCAGTCTACGCGTTTTTGGATATCTTCTGCAAATGTCGGTTTATACTCATTTATCCATTCACCGTGCTCATCCCAAATTTCAATGCCTTGTAGCACCCTAAATGATTCACTGGTTTGCAACGCGCCGGTATCTAGCTCGATGTTAGTAATCTCAACCGGGAAATCACTCTCCGTTAATTTCGTCAACCAATCATAGATCTGCTCAGCATGTTCAGCACTGTCAACTAAGTTTTTTGGAATGCAAAGTTTCAGCGGCACAGTAGAATCAAGAACAGATGTTTCCGAGACTTGGTCTTTTGATAAAAACACTAGCGCTACGCGTTCCAAAATATCAATGTCTTTTGTTAACCAACCCACAGTGTCAAAGCTCGGTGCTAAACGCACCATGTTGTCACTTTTAATCACACCGTGCGTTGGCCGTAGTCCAAAAAGACCGTTGTAGCTTGCAGGTACCCTTATAGAACCGCCCGTATCAGTACCCAACCCAATATCCGCCATAGACCCTGCTACGGCGGCTGCTGAACCACTGGATGATCCACCACACAATCGCTCCGGTGTCACCACATTCAGTAAATCTGGATAATGAATGTTTTGCCCATTGAGACTGTAAGCCAGCTCATCCGTGACAGTTTTACCTACGAGTTCTGCACCATTTCGTAACAAAGAAGTCACGCTAGAGTGAGTTTGTGCAGGCATCGGATGTGTTTTGAGCCAATCAGGATTGCCTGCACCTGTCGGCATTCTCGCAATATCAAAGACATCTTTCACAGCCAAACGTAACCCTTCAAGCGCGTTTGATATGACCTGAATATCTAACATATTGGTAGCTTTTGTGATTGTTTTGACAAAAGCGGGATGATTGGGTGTGACGGACATTGATAACCTTAATTCTTATACCCCCTAATGAAACACTCGTTTCATTAATTTGTCAAGTGAAACATTGTCGTCACAACGCTTTTTTTCGCATTTGCCGCGTCTAAACAAAAATATTTTTTAAACCACATAATAACAATCCAAGTCCACCAGAATCTGCATCCTCGATACGGTAGATTATTGCATCCTGATATTATGTTTTGTTTACGGATTGAACGCTTTTGCTTGTGTCTTGAAAGCGCAATATGGTGTGTGTTCCGAGCATAATCGCAGGTTTTTCGTCACGTTGATCAAATTCTGTGCTTGTTAGTTCCACTGGTTTTTTTACGAGGAAACTTACCCGTTAATAATTAGGATCTCAATCAGCCGGGAACCAATGCTACAGCTTTGATATTTCGTTATTCTCTGCATACCACGCGGATATATTCGCAGCACGCATTGCGGCATTTGCGGAAATCTCTTGATAAGCCTTGTTGCATAACGTTGCAATGAGACTCATGGGTGCAGAATAACTATCAAATGAATCCTTGCCGCCGACGTGGCAGATCAATAGGTGTTCTACATCGCTGTTAAATATTTGGCCTGTAGGATCTGCAATCAAAACGACGTTTTGGTGAATCAGTGATTTTATCAGTTGCTCAAAATGAGACGGGCGGCGCCTAAAGCCAATCAATATGATTAAATCAGACGCGTCGACATCGACTAAATCTTCACCGAGTGATTGTCCCGGTTGTGGCAATAACACAACGTTCTTTCGAATCTGCATGAGTTGCTGTCGAAAATGCATTGCCATAGGATAGGAGTTTCTAAACCCAACAATGAATATTCTCTCGGCTGCTGCTATTTTTACACCAATTTCCACTAAGCGCTCTTTCGGGATGTCATTGAGTGTTTGCTGGATGTTGTTTAACTCGTTATTAAGGTGCGCTTTTTCATTGTCAATTGAACTTGATACAGGAAATCCTTTGTCGCGAGAAGACACCAAATCGTGTCTTGCCTGATGATGAGACTCATAACCGAGTTGTTTAAAAAAACGACTGACCGTCGCTTTCGAGGTGTTGGTTGCGCCTGCGAGTTCAGCCATCGACATACTCAAAACGGAATATGGGTGCTGCTGAATGTAACCGGCTATCTTACGTGCATTGGGCGACAAATCTGCAAAGCCGTTAACTATGCGTTCAAGCAAGTTTTTATTCTTTTGCATAGGCTGCAAGTCACAGATTAACTAACGAATTAAATTAGTGTAAACGATCTCAGCGCATTTTTAAGCGAATTTTTTGGGCCAGCTCTGTGTGTCTAGCGATCAATTCTTGATTTATTATGCTACCGTGCTGAGTGTCTTCAATATGAATTTTACCGCCTATCATAAGCCGACTTACTTGATAAGCGCCACAGGTGATCAATGCGGCGATGGGATCGCCAACGCCGGAAAAACGAAATTCATTTAAGTCGAAAAACGCAATATCTGCTTGCTTTCCTGGTGCTAGCTCACCAATATCATTTCGATGTAAAACCTTAGCAGATCCGGCGGTTGCCCAGTACAACACCTTTTCAGCCGTGATAACTTCAGCACCGTATTTTAGCCGTTGCTGCAGCAGAGATTGCCGCGCTTCCTGAATTAAATTCGAACAATCATTTGATGCTGAGCCATCAACCGCCATACCAATGTTACAGCCCGCTTTTTCTAACTCAATCGTAGGACATATCCCAGAAGCTAATAACATGTTTGACGATGGGCAATGCGCTATTCCGACCTGATTTTTGCCTAACAGTGCGATTTCATCTGGCGTGAAATGAATGCCATGTGCCAGCCATGTGCGTGGCGAGAGCCAATTGCACTGCTCTAAATAAGCCAGCGGCCGCATACCATACTGTCGTTCGCAAAATGCGTTTTCATCCTCTGTTTCAGCGAGATGGGTATGCAGCAACACATCCATCTCTTGAGCTATCGCGGCAGTCTCGATCATTAACTCCTGTGTAACCGAAAAAGGCGAACATGGCGCTAGTGCGATATTTAAAAAGGCACCTTCATCTCGCTGGTGATACTGCTTTATCAACCGAATACTGTCTTCGATAATGGTGCTCTGATCCTGCACCACGGTATCAGGAGGCAATCCCCCTTGCGATTCCCCCAAACTCATTGAACCGCGCGTCAATGTTGCTCTACAACCTAGATCAGCAAGCGCCTCTACCTGCACATCAATGGCACTTGTCAGGCCCTTAGGAAAAACATAATGATGATCGCAAACCGTGCTAGTGCCCGACAGCATGAGTTCCAAACACGCCACTTGGGTCGCACTGTATAGCATGTCTTCATCTAAATGTTGCCAAACTTGATAGAGTGTTTTTAACCAAGGGAACAATGGTTTATTGATAGCTGCTGGCAAGCAACGCGTGAGCGTCTGATAGAAATGATGGTGCGTATTAATTAATCCGGGCGTCAGCACAAAATCACAACAATCGACAATCTGTTCGTATTGGCTAATTGGCGCTTGTCCAGTGGCAACACATTCCACTATTTTATTGTCATGCACGACGATACCGCCACCGGCGTCCAATTGATTGGCAGTAAATACGGCTTTAGGTGATTTAAGCCACACTTTTTGGTTGATTTCCTGATGCTTATTATCGTTATTTTTCATCAATTTTTACGATCGTCTAGGATGTGGTTGTCGACTGGAAAATCAGCTCTGCTCTTGACTCTGTTCTGCCAACGCTTGTGTTTCGGACACGGGAAGAATTAACGTCATTATAATTGCCGTTAAACCTGCCGTCGACACAGCGGATGAGAAAATGTTTCTTAGTAAACTTGGAAGCTGTTGCAAGGCATCAGGCACTAGCATTGTTCCAAACCCTAACCCGAATGAGGTAGCAATAATCAAACTTGCTCGACGGTCAATTTTCTCAGCGCTTAAGATTTTAATTCCGGCAACGGCGATAGTGGCAAACATGACCAGTGTCGCGCCGCCCAATACTGGTTTTGGGATGTTTTGCAAAATAACCCCTAAGATTGGGAAAGCGCCCAACAGAATCAAAATCGCCGCGATAAAGTAAGCGATGTATCTCGATGTGACGCCGGTCATTTGAATAACGGCGTTGTTTTGGCCAAAGGTGGTATTTGGGAATGTGTTGAACATTCCGGCGAGCATTGAGTTGATGCCGTCTGCAAATATGCCGCTTTTGATCCGTTTTATGTATTTTTCACCACTGACCGGTAAGCGACAAAACAGACTATTTGCCGTTAAGTCACCTGCGGTTTCCAATGTGCTCAGGAAATAAATCAGGGCCACCGGGATAAATATCTCCCAGTCAAAATTGAATCCATATTTAAATGGCACTGGCAACGCGATTGTCGCTATTGATTCCGGTACGTTAAAGGTTGCTAAACCAAGTAAAAATGCAACTATATAGCCAATAGCAATGCCGAAAAAGATGGCTGACAGCCTCAACCAAGGAAGCCGCGAATTGTTTAATGTGATAATTATTATAAGAACAAGTCCGCCCAGCATGATATAAGAAAGGTCACCGAAATCCTCTGCACCATAGCCACCTGCAATATCAGTTGCACCCACTTTTATCAAGGATATGCCTATTGTGGTAATCACAATACCAGTGGTCAACGGCGTAATGATTCGCTTGATTTTGTGAATAAAAAAACTGAGAAATATTTCAATGAAAGCGCCGACAAATGTTATGCCGAAAAGCATGGCAAGAATGTCTTCTTTACTTCCGCCTTGGTTTTTTACCATCAAACCGCCCGTTATAAAAGCGGTGAGAAAAGCAAAGCTAGTGCCTTGTAGTGCAATCAGACCAGAACCTATCCCCTTATACGCTTTTGCTTGAACGGCAGTACCAACGCCAGAGATGATAAGTGCCATGCTAATGAGATAAGGAATCTCGCTTTGCAGATCAAGCGCGGCCCCAATGACCAGCGTCGGCGTGACGATGCCTACGAAACTCGCCAGTACATGCTGAAACGCTGCAGTCAGACTTTTACCAAATGGCGGCTTTGCATCCAAATCATAAAGTATTTCAGAGTGGGGATTCATTTGGTTTCCTGTACTGCTCTGTATTAATGATGCTTGTCTAACATATTGCCTACCAAGGCAACGCAGCAAGATGATGCAGCTCTCGTAGCGACGGCAATGGAAATTCCGGATTGTAAAAGAGTCGATTCAAACGCCCGAGTAAGTTGATACTGCGACTGCTATCTTTGGGTTTTTTTCTGTTCTCGCTTTCTGTTTGCAAAAACTCCCAAGGTTTTAAATTTAAAGCAGCAATGTCTTGAGCCGTATTCCCTGCATTACTAATGGCGGAAAGTATTCGTTCTGTCTTGCTTTCATTGCAATCAATCAGGTTTTGATGGTATGCCTCTTCAAGCGGCGCACATAGGGCTTTGATAGAATGATCTATCGCACGCCAAATGTCATCATGGCTTGGTTCTTCGCCCTCTGGGCAATAGTAACCCAACACTTCCCACTCAAGTTCCGCACCGCCGTACGCAAGCGAACTCTTTGTCACGTCTGAATAAGATAAATCGGGTTTAGCGCCAATATTATAAGCGTCCAAAGATAGAGAGATGCAAATGACAATATCACCGATGTTCTTAGGGTCGAGAAAGATGCCTTCAAACGCGCACCGCTTTACACCCATCCACCCGTGCACTAAGGGCGCTTCACTTGCAAATGCTAGCACTTCTGGGGGTAAATCATCACCGTATCTTTCAACGAGGAGTGGCGACGGATCGCGTTTGAGATGCTGCTCTGGTAACCATACTTCGTATTCTTGTCGGTTGTCTTCTTTCCCTCGGCTTTTTATGCCAAACGAGAGATTAATTGGTCGGCATATATCTCTTGCTTCATCTGTTTTATGGAAATACTCAGAACGAAAACGTTTTATGAATGGTGCATCATCTCCCGCCAGAGCAGCGGTTGGGTACCTGTATCCAATATCGCTATTTTCGACTATATGAAAGCCGTGAATTTTATTTGTCAATACAGATTTAAAGCCGCTTGCCGCTTGATAATTGTCAAGCACAATGCTCCGTTCTGGCTCAATTGATAAACGCAATCCATCATTGGTAACTAACTTCGGGGTTTTATGAAACACATAATCAACTAGTCCGATACTCGATACGAACTGATTCCGCATAATCGCCATTTCCTTAAATAGCGTATCGTGATCTCTGATGTGTTTAAAAAGTGGGCGTACCATCGTATCCATGATCTCCATCTCCTCTTCTTGTATTTATAACTGATTTTGCTCCCATTGCTCGGCGCTAATTGTAAGGTTATTTTGTGACAGCCAATACGACATTAACGTAAAAACCATTTGTGTCCTTTTTTTAGTGCACATTCACTCTTATTGCCTTTATTTTGTGCAAATTTCTCTTATTTTCGTATGTTTTATAGATAGATGCATGAATAATGCCATTGCAAATTTAAATTTATCATTAAAAATCAATATGATAAATATAAAACAGAGTTTAAATAAAAGCACAGATACAGTGGCACCTTAAATGCTATTCCCAATAAAAAACATAACAAAAACAGGGCTAGACCTACAAAAGCCCCGAAAACGGAGAAATTACATGAAACACCTTTTGGTTTGTATGGCAATGGTGCTACTGATGGCCTGCTCTGCCACAACAGACATAACCGACACAACAAGCAGCGAATTGACTTACGGACCAAGGGTATTCGCTGACACCGAAAAGTGGACCGCCATTGTTGCTGCTTATGCGCCAGAAATTGAAGCCATTGACCGCGCATTTAACACTCTAGACGCGGCACAAATCGATAAGACGCTTACGATAAAAGGGGTAACCTATCAAATTGGCAGTTACAAAGGAGAACCCATCGTTGTGTTTACCACCGGGATCAGTATACCAAATGCCGCGATGACGATGCAGATGGCCATTGATTATTTCCCGATCGATAAAGTGGTGATGATGGGCATCGCAGGTGCTATCAATCCGGCGTTTGAACCTGGTGACATTGCTATACCCGAACGTTGGTATTTTCATGATGAATCGGTATATGTCAATCCAGACCCCAATACAGAGTCAGGGTTTATCTTACCGGATTACTACGAGTCGGCACTAGAACAATATAAGCTTCGTGAACTTACGGACCCCAACGCACCTAAATACAAAAACTTTGGATTTATACACCCAGAAGAAATGACAGTGATTAGAGATGGGTGGGAAAACCCTCGCCAAACGCCTTATTTTGAAGCCTCGCCCAATCTATTAGGGTATGCGAAGAAAGCCATTGAAAACACAACGACAATCACAAAACCCTCTGGCAAGCCTGTTAAGATCCATTACGGCGGGAATGGTGTTACAGGATCGGTCTTTCAAGACAATGCTGACTATCGACGTTGGTTACAAGATGTCTATGATGCACAGGTGACCGAAATGGAATCTGCTGCTGTCGGTCAAGTGTGTTTTGTCAATGATGTTGATTGGGTGATCATACGTTCAATCAGTGACTTAGCAGGTGGTCAAGTTGGTAAGAATGAAGAAAACGTATATGACGCGATTGCTTCAGGTACCGGCACAAAACTCATGATTGCTGTACTTGATGAAATAGTGCAGAGCGAAAACTAGTTCGCACAAATACAGCAGTTCCTGACGATTATTTCAAACCCAATGATGTTGGTTTGAAATTTCGCGTAAAGAAATGGCACACTCGCCGATATTAGACTTTATTGGCCAGTGTTCCCAATTTCAAAAGATTGGGAAATCATCAATCGTTCAGGTAAAACAATGAGTCCTCGCACAACACTCAGCTTTTTATTTATTCTTTTCGCATTAGTTTGTTTACCCTTTCACGCAGCAAGCAATCCCGCACATTTTAGTCG
>JBCDMA010000079.1:0-13710 GCA_038744645.1 Pseudomonadota bacterium
TCGTGACATGCGTGCGCCGCTTCGCGCATTCATGGAGCAAAATGACATAAGAGGTACCATCCTTCTTGCATCAGAAGGTCTCAACGGTACCGTTTCAGGTACGCAACAAAACATAGCGTCTTTGTTGGATTACCTAAACAAAGATCCCCGTATCGACCCCATATCCCATAAATTTTCCTGGCATAACAATCAGCCGTTTTATCGCACCAAGGTAAAGCTTAAAAAAGAAATTGTGACGATGGGGGTGGATGACATTGACCCCACGCATTCAGTTGGTACCTATGTTGACCCGAAAGACTGGAACGCACTGATAAGCGATCCTGATGTTTTGGTGATTGATACCCGTAATGATTATGAGATTGACATTGGTACCTTTAAACACGCGATCAATCCAAATACGCAATCGTTTAGGGAGTTTCCAGAGTACGTCAATCGCGAGCTCGATCCTGAAAAACACAAAAAAGTCGCGATGTTTTGTACTGGCGGTATTCGATGCGAAAAATCAACGGCGTTTCTGAAACAACAGGGGTTTGAAAATGTATACCACCTTCAAGGCGGCATTTTACAATATCTTGAGGATATACCTACTGCTGAGTCACTGTGGCAAGGCGACTGTTTTGTCTTTGATAACCGTGTTTCCGTTAATCACGATTTGGAAAAAAGTGAATACGAGCAATGTTATGGTTGTCGTCTGCCTATAACAAAACAGGATAAGCAAAGCGATAAATACGAAGCGGGCGTGACCTGTCCGAAGTGTTACGGCACCCATAGCGAAGAGCAGTTAGCGCGTTTTAGGGAAAGGGAAAAACAGGTTTTGTTGGCGAAGGAACGAAAACAGGCACATGTTGGTAGCGAAGCGCGGGACGTTATGTATTCAAAACGCGCTGTAAAAGCGCAAAATCAGCGTATGCGCGCGCTTGAAAAACAACTTAAGTCGTAATTTTTGATGGCGTTAACACGTTGAAAAGAGTAAACTTCGATATACAAATTCGTACTGGAGTTTTTTTGAATGACACAATCAACGGCTAATCCGCTGTCTCAAGAACAAGTTGATGCTATTCGCAAAGACTTTGACTTTTTCGATTTGGACAAAGATGGTGAAATCAACTTAAAAGAATTTGTTGAGCTACTCACGATTTTGTCGCCTAAAACCAAAGCATCACATGTTGAAGAAGGTTTCAATTTAATTGATAGCAATGGCGACGGATCCATTGATTTTAACGAGTTTCTTGCGTGGTGGCAGGAATGTTGGTGGGAATACTAATTTACACATAGCTGCCGACAGCCAATACCTATATAGTGCCAACCTAAATAAATCTTACCCAGACAAGCCACTTCAAATAAAGCCAAATGTCCAAAAGCCTAAGGCGACGGCGAAACTGGGTCATCGCTTTACTCGTTTAATCATTGTACTACCGGCATTTTCATCGGTTATTTCAGCAGATACGTTTGAACGACTTCGCTTTGTTTTCTGTGCTTTTTTTACATTCTGAGGTTTTTTAGGTGATTGCTTTGTGTTAACACCGCGAAATTTTGTTTTGATGCCGTCCATTGGCTGAATATCGATATCCTGTTTTAGTCGATCTTTAATATTGATAAAGCTCCACCAATCTCGTTTCCCTACCAATGAAAAAGCTAAACCTTTTTGCCCGGCGCGTCCCGTGCGACCGATGCGGTGGACGTATTCGTCTGCTTTTTTCGGCAAGTCGTAATTAATCACGCGTTTGATATTACTGATGTCCAAACCTCGCGAACCTAGGTCTGTTGTTACCAGTACTCCAATTTTATTATTGATAAAGTCATTGAGTGTCTGGTTGCGCTTACCCTGCGTCATTTCTCCATGAAGACATTCAGCACAGTATTTTTGCGCGCTAAGCATCGTTGATAGGCGCTCAGTATCATCTCTAGTGGCAACGAAGACAAGGCTTTGCGTTCTTTCGTTGGGTAATAAAGAAACAAGCTGTTTGTCTTTTTGGTTTGGTCCATCACTAAAATAGAATTGCTGAACAATATCACTGTGTGGAGTTTCTACTTTATCAATCTCTATGCGTTCGGGTGATTTTAATAGTGTGTCAGCCATTTTCGTTATGACTTCAGCATCCAATGTCGCGGAAAACCACATGGTTTGTCGTTTTCTATGATCTGCAGCTGCGTTGATTTCATCGAGTTGCTGTTTAAAGCCAAGCTCCATCATTCGGTCGGCTTCATCGAGAATTAACATTTCCAAACCGTTTAGAAACACATGTTTTGAAGCGAGATGATCTGCTAGCCTACCAGCAGTGGCTACCACGATCTCTGGTGAACGTTTTAGTTTTTTCACCTGGTCATTAAAGTTTTCGCCGCCAATGACTAGAGCGACTTGTAGGCGTGTTTTATCGCAAAGCTTTTTCACCACACCAAACACCTGTTTGGCTAACTCGCGCGTGGGAGCAAGGATCACTGCGCGTGCATCTTGTTTTGATAGTGCTTTGTTTGAAAGCAGTCGATTAACCATAGGCACAGCAAAGGCCAGAGTTTTCCCTGAGCCCGTTTTTGCGGCGACCATAAGATCATGGCCTTGCATTGCTTTCGTCACGGCATGTTGCTGCACCGTAGTGAGAGATTTGAAACCTTGGATCTCTAAGGCTTTTTGAAGTTGATGATGCAGTTTAAGGTCGGAAAAATACAAAAAGACGCTCGGCTAGTAGGAAGTCGAGCGCCATTATAAGTGATTGGCGGTGTTGTTTTAACAAATTAATGCTTAAAACAGCATTTCTGGGATATTGCCCTCTACTACCAGCTTACCCGCTGTTTTTTGTTTTATTTCCTCTACATCAACGCCGGGAGCGCGTTCTTTTAGATGAAACGCGCCGTCAGACACTTCAAGGACCGCAAGGTCAGTAATAATTTTCGTGATGCAGTTAACCCCTGTAAGTGGCAAAGTGCATTCAGGAAGCAATTTAGAATTGCCGTGCTTATCCGCATGCGTCATTGTCACGATAATATTCTTTGCACCGGCGACTAAATCCATTGCGCCTCCCATCCCCTTAATTAGTTTGCCCGGGATCATCCAGGACGCAATATTGCCGTTAACATCGACTTCAAACGCACCCAATACAGTAACGTCAACATGTCCCCCACGTATCATTGCAAAGCTTTCTGAAGAGGCAAAGATAGACGCGCCAGTGATAGCGGTCACCGTTTCTTTACCCGCGTTTATCATGTCTGCATCGACTTGCTCTTCAGTCGGGTAGGGGCGCATACCAAGCAAACCGTTTTCGCTTTGCAGCATGACTTCTATGCCTTTGGGTACGAAGTTAGCGGCAAGTGTTGGGATACCAATACCGAGATTCACATAATTGCCATCTGAAAACTCTTGAGCAACCCGCATTGCAATTTGATCTCTACTTAGCGCCATTAGTTTGCCTCCTTTGCCAATACTTTTCGCTCAATGCGTTTCTCAAAACTACCTTTGATGATCCGATCAACATAGATACCAGGCGTGTGTATTTGACTTGGTTCAAGCTCGCCTGGTTCAACAATTTCTTCAACTTCAACGACTGTGATTTTGCCAGCCGTTGCTGCCATTGGATTAAAGTTCATAGCGGTGTGACGGTACATACAGTTGCCATATCTGTCGGCTTTCCACGCTTTTACAATCGCAAACTCGCCAGTGATACTTGGTTCAAGGATATAGGGGCGACCATTGAATTCTTTTACTTCTTTGCCTTCGCCAACCGGCGTACCGAAACCCGTAGCAGTGTAAAATGCCGGTATTCCAGCACCTCCGGCGCGCATTTTTTCAGCAAGCGTGCCCTGTGGCGTTAACTCGACTTCCAGTTCACCGTTGAGAAGCTGTTGTTCAAATAACGCATTTTCCCCAACATAAGAAGACACCATTTTCTTAATCTGTCTGTCTTCTAGTAGGATCCCTAAGCCAAAGCCATCTACACCGCAGTTATTGGAGACAATAGTCAGTCCTTTCGTGCCCATACGTTTGATTTCCGCAATCAATCCTTCGGGTATGCCGCAAAGTCCAAACCCTCCGGCAATGACGGTCATGTTATCTTCCAAACCGTTAAGTGCGTCAGCGTATGAATCTACAACCTTGTCAAATCCGCTCATTAAGTTGCTCCGTTTGTAAAAAATCGTAATCAAAGTATTAACGAGTTGATAAAATTTGTAAAATTAATAAAATGTTTGAATTAATAAAATATTTTAATAAATAAAATCTATGATAAGTCTTAAATCGATGCAAGCATTTGTAACCCTTGCGGAAAAATCGAATTTTGCTGATGCAGCGGAAAAGCTATTTATCACTCAGCCAGCACTTTCTACGGCAATAAAAAATATGGAAACACAGTTAGGCGGAAAACTGTTTGCTCGAAGCACGCGCAAAGTAGCGCTGACGCCAGAGGGAACTGAGTTTTTACCTGTTGCGCAGCGACTCATTCAAGACTGGGATATCGCGATCGCTGACATTCAATCCAAATTCTCAATGCAACGCGGTAGCCTAGCAATTGCGGCCATGCCATCTTTCGCTGAGAGTATTTTGCCCAAATACTTAAATGAATATCATCTAGCGTTCCCTGATATCAGGATCAGGGTTCTGGATATCGTTATGGAAGATGTGATCAAAAGCGTTGAAGAGGGAAGGGCAGAACTGGGTTTTGTTTTTGAACCAGAGCAGCGTGTGAATGTCGATTTCGTGCCTATCATGAGAGACTCATTCATTGTCATTATGCGACCGTCTCATCCGTTAGCAAGTGCATCACAACTGGCGATGCAAGATGTGATGCATTTTCCGCTGGTGACAATGAATAAAGGGTCTACTTTCAGACTGTGGATAGATAATGCTTATGCTGCGTATCAGAAACAACCCAATATCATTGCAGAAACATTTCAGTTGGGGACATTGGGCCAGTTATTAAATCAATCAACGCATGATCCTGAGTTGGCGATAGGCATTGTGCCGCAGCTTTGTCAGCAACAAATGGAGAGAAAAGGGCTTATGTGTATTGAGTTGACTGAGTCGATGCTTAAACGAGATGTCGGCTTAGTCATGCCAGTGCGTAAGCCGCTTTCTACAGCCGCCATGAGCTTCCTTGATATGATAGTCAACAAACCAAGCTAACAGACGTAAACCGGTACTTACTTAGATCTACGCAAATGTAGTTGCTACCATTTTTTCTTTGGTGCAAAGATGTCGTCTATTTCCTGACCATCGGCCTTTTGCCCAGCCGCTTGCGCTAGGTTCTTGTCTTTGACACTGTTTTCAAGTCCACTGAGCATTTTCTTCAATTCCGCGCCGCGTTTCTGCGTGTATTCATCCTGCGGTTTAAACGACACTAATGCGCGTACTGCCTTCTCTAAGTATTGTCGAGCAGAACCCTGCATTTTTGAATTGATAGCGTCAGCCGCGCGTTTATGAAGTGTTTCTACATTGACGCGCAGTTGCAATTGCTCAAGCTGCTTGTCTTCTTCTAGATAGATCTCATGTTCTACGGCACCTTGCGTTCTTTCGCTTCTTAAAACAATCCGCAGTTTCTTGACAGTTTGAATGTACTTAATGATGGTTTTATCGTTCTGAGGCAGGCTAAACGCCTTGAGATCAGCCTTTGACGATGTTTCTTCGCCCATTGCTTTCAACGCGTTAGTGCCTTCAACAATCTTTTGTTTGAGTTCGGGCATAGGCGATTGTTCATGAATATTTTTTAAGGCTCTTAAAGAGCGTATTCGCAACAGTTTTATTAGGCGTTTAGAGACTGGCAGGGAGGTCGCTGCGGCTAAGACGTGTTCGGTCTCCTCAAGCGCATTTTTGTGTTTTGAAATCTCTTCTCTTTTTTGCTGATCTTTGCGTTCGTTGTGCTGCTGAACTGCAGTGGCTGCGATTCCAGCAACAATGATTGCAGTGATCAATATGATTATTATAGTTATGCTCATTTACGGCCTATTTTATGGGAGGTATAGCACAAATACACTGCCACCAGATTCCGCATTTGAAAGTTCAATTCTTCCGTTCAAACTGTTATTGCTGTGCGTGTTGGCAATTAATCGCGCGAAAAACAATCCCAAGCCTGTTCTGCCTTGACTGATTGCATGGTCACCGAGTGCTAGTTTGCTTGTTTTTAACATTGATTCGGGGTATCCAGGACCATCGTCCGATATGGTAATTTTTAGATATTGATCTTCGATACTGGCATCGATATTGAGATGTTTACATCCATAGCGCATGGCGTTGATGACGACGTCATACATCATCAGATAGATAAGTTCTCGATCAAAAAACCACGATAGGTCTTCATCAATCTGTGCGTTCACTTCGATGTTTTTTTGCTTAATGTAATTGGCATTCGAATCTACGATTTCGTTAATTAAGTCGCTGACAAATATTTCGTCAATGTTGATCGGAAGGGCATCTATTGATGAGCGATACAGTCCAAGAATTTGCACCAATGCCGTGTTCATCCTGCCTGCTTCATAGTGGGCTGATGTTAAATCTTCCATTAACGCGCTGTTTTGCGTGGGCAAGTTATCTGAAATCTGCTCAATGGACTGCATCAAAAGACTCAGGCTGTTTTTCATATCATGAATTGCAACGGCAATGACTGTGGCGAAGTCAACATTCGGTATGTCGTTGTGTTCTTTAAAAATGCTTTTGTTCATTAGAAAAAATCAGTCTTATTTTGCGTTACGCGAAGCAGCGGGATTTAACAATTAAATACTCATGCATTTTACAATTAAATTAGCTATTATCTCGTTTATATCCTTGGACTTAGTTATCGGCACAGATACCAGATTGATTAGCCCATACATAATTTTGTCGTTTGTTTTTGCCCGCCGCATCAAAGGTCGTAAATGAAGTTACAACAGCTCCGCTATATTGTTGAAGTGCTCAATAATAACCTTAACGTATCCGCTACGGCGGAACATTTGTACACATCTCAACCAGGTATTAGCAAACAAGTGAGGATGCTGGAAGATGAGTTGGGAATACAGATTTTTGGGCGTAGCGGAAAGCACTTGACACATGTCACTGAAGCGGGGAAAGAAGTCATTACTATCTCGCGAGAAATACTCTCTAAGGTCGAAAGTATAAAGTCAGTTGCGCGCGAACATACGCTACCTGATCAAGGAAAACTTAATATCGCAACAACACATACACAGGCTCGATATGCACTGCCCGATGTGATCAAAGGATTTATCAGTAAATATCCGCGTGTTTCGCTACATATGCACCAAGGCACACCATCGCAAATAAGTGATTTAGCCGAAAAAGGTGAGGCGGATTTTGCCATCGCGACTGAGTCGCTTCACGTCTATAACGATTTGGTGATGTTGCCTTGCTATCACTGGAATCGCTCTGTGATCGTAGAGAAGTCTCATCCGCTCGCGAAGAAAACGACGATTGGGATCCAAGACTTGGCGAAGTATTCAATCGTGACCTATGTTTTCGGTTTTACTGGTCGCTCTGAGCTTGACCGTGCATTTAACAAAGCGGGATTAGAACCCAAAATTGTTTTTACCGCCACTGACGCTGACGTAATAAAAACCTATGTTCGACTTGGCGTCGGTGTTGGCGTGATTGCTTCCATGGCCATTGACAGTAAACTTGATGCAGATTTGGTCAAGATAGATGCAAGCCACCTATTTGATTACAGCACAACCAAGATCGGATTTCGTAAAGGTACTTTCCTGCGCAATTACATGTACGAATTCATTGAGCGATTTGCGCCTCATTTGACAAAAGAAATTGTTGAGAAGGCTATGATGCAAAAAAACAATGATGATGTAGAAAAAATGTTTAAGGGATTGACGTTACCTGTGAGGTAACTGGGTAAAAATAACCGAGTAAAAACAACGGTTTCAATCTCACTTCGATTAACACTCAATAATGTTCACCGCCAAGCCGCCGCGTGCGGTTTCTTTATATTTACTTTTCATATCGTTTCCCGTATCCCACATGGTTTTTATCACCTTATCTAAAGAGACTTTCTGACTACCATCACCTCTTAGCGCGAGACGTGAAGCATTAATTGCTTTGATAGCGCCCATTGCATTTCTCTCGATACAAGGGACTTGTACAAGTCCACCTACTGGATCACAAGTTAATCCGAGGTTGTGCTCCATGCCAATTTCTGCGGCATTTTCAACGGTCTGCACATTGCCACCAAGAATTTCTGTCAGGGCAGCAGCAGCCATGGAACACGCGACACCGACTTCGCCTTGGCATCCTACTTCTGCACCACTTATGGAAGCGTTTTTTTTATATAAAATACCAATTGCAGCAGCAGTTAACAGAAATCGACAGGCGGTATCGTCATCCATTTCTCGAATGAATTTATTGAAGTAGCACATGACCGCCGGAATGATCCCCGCGGCGCCGTTGGTTGGTGCGGTTACAACACGCCCACCGTCGGCATTTTCTTCATTAACCGCAAGTGCAAATAGGTTTACCCAGTCCATAACTTGCATGGGATCGTGATTTTTTTCATTTTGCAGTCGTCTATAAAGTGCTTGTGCTCTGCGCTTGACCTTTAAACCACCTGGTAGGATCCCCTCGGTATGGATACCCCTATCTACACATGCTTGCATTGCATGCCATATCGCAATCAGTTTCTGCCGTATGTGCGATTCGCCGGTCAATGCCATTTCATTTTTTAACATCAAGGTGCTGATGCGAAAATTGTTGGTTTCGCATTGCTGCAATAATTCGGCAGCGGATGCGAAGGGGAATGGCGTTTGGTCTTGTGCTGATAGTTCGAGCTGCTTTTGAGGCTCAAATTGTGCTTCCTCTACAACGAAGCCGCCGCCTATTGAATAATAGGTATTTTCATAAATCAGATGGTTATTTTCATATGCGCTTATCTTCATCGCATTTGCATGTTTTGGCAACGTCTTGCGCCTATGAAAAACGATTGCTCCTTGATTGGGAAATTCAATTTCATGCTGCTGTAGGAGGTTCAATCGCTGTGAAGTATGAACCTGTCTCAGCGTTTTTTCGATGATATCGATGGGCACTGTTTCGGGTTCATACCCGCAAAGACCGAGTATTACGGCTTTACCAGTACCGTGACCTTTTCCTGTCTGGCCCAGTGAACCATAAAGTTCTACGTTGACTGATGTTGTGTTTGGTAAACGTTGGGTGTTGATCAAATCCTGACAGAACATAAAAGAGGCACGCATTGGACCAACAGTATGTGAACTTGAAGGGCCAATCCCAATTTTGAACATATCAAAAACGCTTATCATCTAACGTATCCTCATTCAAATATTCAGGGTGTTTTCTTTAATATAGCAATAGCAGCCCAAAGCAAGTAACACATCACGAGAGCGTGTTATTAAATCTTTGATATCAAAGGCGTGTTATTGGATAAATGATTAGCCAATCGTACAAGCATACCTGCCGTCGCTCCCCAGATGGTCTTTTCTTGATAGCGAATAAAGTAGATGGGGTAGCTGTGACTGCCGCGTTTCACATTGTGAATGTAGTAGTTATCAAGATTAAGCAAATAAGGCAAGGGAACTGAAAACGCGTCATCCACTTCATTCATGTCCAATATTAATTCGGACGAAACATCGATGGGTTGCGACAACATCCCTAGCACAGGAGTAACGCTAAATCCGCTTATAGTTCTATAGTTTGGCATCGCACCAATGATATTTACTATCTCTGGCGATAGCCCAATTTCTTCATGCGCTTCTCTTCGCGCGGTAAATGCTAAATCGGGGTCTGTCTCTTCTGCTTTCCCACCCGGAAAACTGACTTGACCTGCATGGTGTTTTAAGTGCGACGCGCGTGTTGTAAACAATACCTCAAACGCGTCACTTTCATTTTTACTGAAATTTTCATTCGAATTCAGATTTTTCTCTATCGGATTGATAGCTATTAACACTGCCGCCGGTCGTGTGGCATGTTTGAACGGTTCATTGTTTTCAATTGAGTGACGCCAGGGCATGTTAAAAGCGGTGATGAGTTCTGATTCAGTCATTGTGTTGGAAATTGTTGTGACGCAATGACGTTAGACGCGATTGTTGGTCCTGAGTTTCTACTCTGAATCTTTTATTCGTCGATTTTTCTTGTCTTAGGGTTTGCTCCAGCACGGGGAGTATTTTAGCCACCTTGTCTTGGGTTTCTTGGTATTCTAATGCAGCGTCAGAATCGATTACTATTCCACCGCCCGCCCAACAGAACAGCAAGCCGTTTTCAGCCAGCACTGTTCGAATACAAATGTTTATATCCATGTCATCCCGTATACCAATGTAGCCGATACTGCCGCAGTAGATGCTGCGTTTATTCGGCTCTAGTTCACTGATGATTTGCATCGCTCTTACCTTTGGGCAACCCGTGATTGAGCCGCCGGGAAAAGCGCCGCCTAATAAATCGAAGGTACTGGCGTTCTCTTTAAGTTGTCCAATAACAGTACTGACTAAATGATGGACTGCTGGATAGGATTCAAGCTCAAAAAGCTTAGGTACACTGACGGAAAAAGGACGACAGTGCTTACTGAGATCATTACGCAATAAATCAACAATCATAAGATTTTCCGCTCTGTCTTTTTCAGAATGGCGTAACTCATTGGCAAGTTGTACATCGATGTCCGTGTCTTTGTGTCTTGATATTGTTCCTTTGATGGGCTTGGTTTCTACCTCCCCATTCGTTACCGAAAGAAAGCGTTCGGGAGAAACCGACATAATCACACTCTCATCGACCTTTAGGTAGGCTGAGAAAGGTGCTTGATTAGCTTCTCTAAGGCGCTTGTATGCGCCGAATTCACTGCCGGCATAATTTGCAATAAATCGCTGTGCAAAATTGACTTGATAACAATCACCGTCCGTTAAATATTGCTTTATGCGGGCTATGTTCGTTGTATATTCTTGTTCAGTGAGATTCGACCGCCACGGTGTCGACAGTTGAAAGTCACCTTGTGGCGGTGGATTTTGATAGAACGCGCCAAGCCAATCTGGTTGTTCGTTTTCTAATGAGACCCAAAAGAATTGCTTTTCAGCATGGTCGAAGATGATCGAATTTGCATAAAACCCAACGCTCACATCAGGTAGCTCGTACTCTTCTGCGCCCATATTATCTATTGCATCTGTATGGATATTGAGATCATAACCGAATGCACCCATCCAACCGCATAGAAAAGGCAAAGTCGTTTCTGGGATACCTTTAACCTGTTGCACCAATTGTTTTTGCAGGTCCGATAAATATTGGAAGATAGATTGAGTTTGCTGGTTGTAGCGCTCATAGGTACCGTCATTCTCTTTGTCGCTTTTATCTGCGTGTTTATCAGTGCCTTTGGCAACAACCATGGTTTTGCTTATATTTGTTAACGATGTGAGCCCATTTTTAAACTGTACAGTGATAACTGGGCTATGCGACATGATTGTAAAAGTGACTTTCGCTTCATTTATATCTGATGATTTTTTTTCGCTACTTCTTTTAGTGAAATGACTATTTTCACCAGTGTTGCAAGCGTCGAGCAGGACAGCATGCGGTAAATGATGAATGCGCTCGAAAAGCTCGATAGGAGAACGTGCGTTCAAGTTAACATTTGTTATCTTTATTTTTACCATTAATTACTTTATTTCAACCAAAGTAGCGTCTGTTCAGGTTGGTATCGATAATATTTAGCGTTAGTATACGTGCCAAAGCGTAATTGCGTTAAACATTTTCAATAAGGAAGCACATGAGCATAATTTGCCAAAAAGATTTCATTGACAGCATTGCCGACGCTCTTCAATTCATATCTTATTATCATCCGCTCGACTATATCAAAGCGGTAGAAGATGCTTACAACAAAGAACAGAGCCAAGCGGCGAAAGATGCTATGGCGCAAATTCTGATCAACTCAAGAATGTCAGCAGAAGGCAAACGTCCTATCTGTCAAGATACAGGTATAGTCACTTGTTTCGTCAAGATTGGTATGCAAGTGCAGTGGGACAAAACAGACATGACGGTCCAAGAGATGGTGGATGAAGGTACACGTCAGGCGTATTTAAATCCAGACAATCCTCTTCGTGCTTCCATCGTATCTGATCCTGCAGGTAGCAGAAAGAACACTAAAGACAACACACCATCAGTTGTGCATATAGATATGGTAGCAGGCGATAAAGTCGAAGTGATGGTGGCTGCTAAAGGTGGCGGCTCTGAAAACAAATCGAAAATGGTCATGCTGAATCCAAGTGACGACATTGCTGAATGGGTTGTTAAAACACTTCCTACAATGGGCGCCGGTTGGTGTCCGCCAGGTATGCTAGGACTTGGCATAGGTGGCACAGCAGAGAAAGCTGCCGTGCTTGCTAAGGAATCCCTGATGGATCCAGTTGATATGCCTGAGTTGCTAGAGCGCGGTCCTGAGACGACTGAGGAAAAACTGCGTGTCGATATTTTTAACAAGGTCAATGCATTAGGTATTGGCGCGCAAGGCTTAGGCGGGTTAACAACGGTCGTTGATGTTAAAATCAAATCAGTACCTACACATGCTGCGTCTAAACCCATTGCTATGATCCCAAACTGCGCAGCGACGCGTCATGCGCATTTTCACCTTGATGGCAGCGGACCCGCGGATTTAACGCCGCCTAAGCTAGAAGACTGGCCAGAGGTCACTTGGGAAGTAGGTGAAAATACGCGTAGAGTGAACATGGATGAGGTCACTAAAGCTGATGTACAGTCATGGAAAGTCGGTGAAACCGTGCTGCTTAGCGGAAAAATGCTTACTGGCCGCGATGCTGCACATAAGCGAATTCAGACCATGCTCGAAAACGGTGAAGGCCTTCCAGAAGGTGTCGATTTGACTGATAAGTTCATCTATTACGTTGGACCTGTAGATGCTGTCGGCAATGAAGTGGTTGGCCCAGCAGGCCCAACGACAGCCACTCGAATGGATAAGTTTACTGATATGATGCTCGAAAAGACGGGCATTGTCGGCATGATAGGTAAAGCAGAACGCGGCCCCGCAACAGTAGAAAGTATTGCGAAACACAAAGCCGTTTATTTAATGGCGGTCGGAGGCGCAGCATACCTGGTATCAAAAGCGATCAAAAAAGCGCGTGTGGTGGCATTTGAAGATCTCGGCATGGAAGCGATCTATGAATTTGAGGTTGAAGATATGCCAGTTACCGTTGCAGTAGATAGTACTGGTAGCAATGCGCATCAAACGGGTCCTGCTATTTGGAAAGCGAAAATCGCAGAATTAGACACGGCGTTGGCAAAGTAACAACTTGATGATTGGACAGTTTTACCCATTCATCAATCCCGTAAGTAAATAGTTCAAGCAAGATTCTGTGCTATTCATGAAATGATATATGCTCATTCGTTGTCATTGACAGCGGATGAGTTATTGTCCATCCTAAATCCCTAATGGAACCCTTCTACCTTCTCCCTCAATGGGCACAAATAGCGCTTGTTTCTCTGCTGGCATTCGTCGTGATTCTGCTAGTATTTCTTATTGTGCTCAGTCAAAAAAAACGGCAGCTGGCAGGAGAATTAGGCCAAAGCCAAAAGTCACTTGAAATGGCCGACATGCAGTTTCAACAGCTTGAGATTAAGTACGAAGATCTTATTGAATCAAAACAGCTCGATGGCACTGCGTTCCATCAAAAAGAGCAAGTGCTGAACCAAAAACTGGAATTGCTACAAGCCGCAGAAGTGAATGATAAAACGGCAATCGGTGCACTCAAGGAGAAAGTGGCTTCGCTTGAAGACATCAAAGATGAAAAGCAGCA
>JBCDMA010000080.1:0-13648 GCA_038744645.1 Pseudomonadota bacterium
ACCGCGAACTACTGGAGACATTACAACTCTTTGTACTGCCTGATAAAGTACCTGATAGGCAATTTCCAAGAGTAGTGAGAAAAAAACCAATTAAATACCCTTACAAAAGAAAATGCCAGTCAGCTTAACTGACTGGCATTAGCCTAATGGGCGGTTTTTTTGTTTAACTATTTTATCGCGGTATTATTTCAATTCGATAAAGTCTAATGAAGACTTATGTGGAGTGCGCTTCTAAATCGCTGATGATGTATTCCCACGTCTGAAAATAATGCTGAAATCGTTGTTTCATGGGTTTCGTCACTTCTTCGTTATCTCTTAGATCTTCAGGTATTTCAGCTAGTATCCGCCAATGATTAAGTGAACTGGTGGCAGCTGCACATAATTGTGCATAGTTCGCGTATGCATGATCGCCTTGATGAAGCAGGCTATCGGTTTTATGACAAAGATCTTCTAGCAGTGATTCTTGAATCGGTGAAAGGTTTTTTGTCACTTCATAATCGCGGAGAAGTTGTTGGTAGTCCTGGTTGTCTACTTCGATATCGTAACCTGTGGATTCTACTTCTTCTTGAATAGATCGCGCATAATTCATCGTCTCAAAGACACTGACGTGAATGTTCTTAAAAAAGCTCTCTCTCGTCTGTAAACGAGGGTCTATATACTTCTCATCATTCAGATGTTCTCGCATAACAAAAACTCCTGCTGACCTACTATAGTTTCAAACAAACACAATGCTTTATAACAAAGCGCTTTGACTATTTTGGTGCTCTGTTTATTGAATCTGACTAGATATTATCGTGGTTTTGATTTTGAAGTTGTGATGCAAATCAACAAATAGGGTAATTACAATGTTCATTTTGCAATTAAATATTGACTTTTATAGGCACAAGGACTTCCCAGTCATGAATTCATCCATTAATACTCATACTATTTATAGTTCATAGGATTGAGTTTTTAAATATCCCATTGTTATTCTTACTATTACTGTGAATTATGAAGAACAATTGCCTAAAATATTTGCACTTATTGTTACTGTGAATAATAATCGAATGGATTTTGGATGGACCTTATTCGGAGCTCAATATTTCCCCGCAACTCCCAGCAATCGTCGATGTGGAAGCCTCAGGCCTCGGAACACACGGGTTCCCAATCGAAATCGGCGTGGTACTACCCAATGGGAGTCGATTTTGTCGATTGATTAAACCCTTCAGCGACTGGACGTTTTGGGATGACGAAGCCGAATCTGTGCATGGCATCACAAGAGAGCAACTGCGGTCCCACGGTATTGACGGTGTTCAGGTTTGCCATGAACTCAATCAGTTTGTGGGTTTACAAACACTTTATTCAGACGCATGGGTCGTTGATAAACCCTGGTTACTCCAGCTTTTTTACAGAGCAAATGTGAATATGCGATTTAGTGTGAGTAGCGTAGAACTATTGCTAAAAGAAGAGCAACTAAACCACTGGGATAATGATAAAGCGTATGTTTTAAGGCGCAGTGGTCTCAAACGCCACAGAGCAAGTACTGATGCTTGTATTATCCAACTCACGTTTGAGCGATGTGCACAACGCCTTACAAGCGCATCCTAGCAGTGTCCCTTTTGTGTTCGCGAAGTGGTAAACTATATAACATGACACGCGTTGCCAGTTAATGGGATCGTCTAAGGTTAAAACAGTCATCTGATCATCAACGTCTTATTTAACCTGCTCATTATGATGGACTAAAAGACAAATAATAATAAGGCGCATACTCTTCATGAATGCTTTGGAAATATCTGGGTTACAAAAGACCTATAGCGGCGGTGTGCAAGCACTTAAGGGCATTGACCTTCATGTGGAGCAGGGAGATTTCTTTGCTCTGCTTGGCCCTAATGGCGCGGGGAAATCGACGACCATCGGGATTATTTGCTCGTTGGTAAACAAGAGTACGGGCAGTATTTCAGTGTTTGATTATGACTTTGAAAAAGAACCGGTGCTTGCAAAACAATGTATTGGGCTGGTCCCCCAAGAGTTTAACTTCAATCAGTTTGAAACACTTGAACAAATCGTGGTCAATCAAGCCGGATATTATGGCGTACCACGCGGCATTGCCAAGCAACGCGCTGAGAAATACCTCAAACAACTGGATTTGTGGGAAAAACGCAACTCAAGCGCGCGCGAGCTCTCGGGTGGAATGAAACGACGACTGATGATAGCAAGAGCGCTGATGCATGAACCAAAGATGCTTATCTTAGATGAGCCTACTGCAGGGGTTGATATCGAAGTACGTCGCTCAATGTGGTCGTTTTTGAAGGAGATCAATGAACAGGGTATTACGATTATACTAACTACGCATTACCTTGAAGAAGCGGAAATGTTGTGCAGAAACATCGCAATTATTGACAAAGGTGTCATTGTTGAGAACACCAGCATGAAAGCACTTTTGGCGACGTTGAATATTGAAACCTTTGTATTTGATATCGAAAATGCCGCACAAGACATCGTCATTGGGGGATTCACAACAAGAGCGATTGACAATAATACGATTGAAGTAGATGTGCCAAAGACGGAAGGGTTAAACCCGGTGTTTGAAGCATTGTCTGAACAAGGTGCAAGAGTAATGAGCATGCGAAACAAAGCGAATCGATTGGAGGAACTATTCGTACGACTGGTCGAATCTTCAAAGCAGGGAGTTGCAAGTGAATAGCCTTTACATAACCGCGCTCAAAACTATTTGGATCAAGGAATGCACCCGTTTTTTGAGAATTTGGGTACAAACGCTGGTGCCTCCAGCAATTACAATGACGTTATATTTTATTATATTCGGCAGTTTGATTGGTCAGCGCATTGGCACAATGGACGGTTTTAGTTATATGGAATTCATTGTGCCTGGACTGATCATGATGTCGATCATCACTAATAGCTATTCGAATGTATCATCTTCGTTTTTCAGCGCTAAGTTTCAACGAAATATCGAAGAATTGCTCGTATCACCGGTACCTACATGGGTGATTCTGTTGGGTTTTATTGGGGGCGGCGTTGCCCGTGCCGTGTTGATTGGCATTATCGTGACGATCGTCTCTTTGTTTTTTGTTGACGTAAATATTCACAGTTTTGTCGTGATTGTATTAACGCTTTTACTTACATCAACGCTTTTCGCAACGGCGGGTTTGATCAACGGCGTATTTGCCAAAACGTTTGATGATATAAGCGTTGTCCCAACTTTTGTGTTAACGCCGCTCACGTACTTGGGCGGTGTCTTTTACTCATTGTCCTTGTTGCCGGAATTTTGGCAACTCGTCAGTGCATTAAATCCAATAGTGTATATGGTCAATGGTTTCCGCTATGGTTTTCTCGGCGCATCAGATATTAGTTATATAACTGCGCTCTCACTGCTTGTTGTTTTCAATGCTGTGCTGTTTTTCGTTGCGTATCGCCTTGTCGATAAGGGTGTGGGTATTCGCACCTAGTCATGTTTAAGGTAAATCCTGTTGATAGCAATCAGCTTGGGGTTCACCCAAACCTGATAAAGTTTGTTTCAAAGCAACAAAAAAAACACTTTTCGAAGCCATTTTCAGAACATACGAACCTTGCTTTTGAATACTTCTCAGACGCGATCAGCGGATTTGAAGGTGAAGTTATTTTAGACGCATGTTGCGGTGTGGGTGAAAGCACGCTCTATTTGTCAAAAGCCTATCCAGATTGTTTGGTTGTAGGCATTGATAGATCTGCAGCAAGGCTTGATAAAAACCCGTATTACAATCAATATAAACTTCGAAATCATGCGCGTTCACCTGAAAAATCAGGCAACACATTATTTGTACGCGCGAACTTAGTTGATTTTTGGCGTCTTTTATCAGCCTCAGAGTTCGCTCGACGAATTAAAAAACAATACATCTTATATCCAAATCCGTATCCAAAAAAAGCACAATTAGGCAAGCGTTGGTATGCATCTCCGGTAATGAAGGATATTGTTTCAATTTGCAAAAAGATAGAGTGTCGCTCTAATTGGTCAATTTATTTGGAGGAGTTTCAACGCGCCTTGTCTGTGTATGATATTCCTTCTGAAATATCGCGTATTGATAGTCAGCCCATCACCCCATTTGAGCGTAAGTATCAAGCGGCGGGGCAAGCGTGTTGGAAGCTAATTACCCTTTGAACACGTGCATAACGATGTCTTAGATTGCGTTTTCATTCGTTGTTTTATGGTATTAAGCAGGTGCCGAACCAATGGCTAACACAATGTGTAATTTCTGTAAGCTATTGATTAAATACATATATTTTGAGAAGAACACAAAATTGAATCTCTACGTATTCTTTATTGGCTTGGTAAAACGTAAAAGTTGTTGTAGAGTGCACAGTTGAAGTAGGTGAGGTAGATCGTTTTGTCGAAAGCAACAGTTAGCATGGAGCATTTATACAGGGTGTTTACGCAGCCTGAAAACGATGACTCAACACTAGCAAAAATAGAAAAACACTTATCTAATAATCTTGCCGATTTTTTATCACAGCATGTCGTTACCAAAAAAAGTTCGCTTGAAGATATAGAAAAGGATTTTTCAAAGCCGAATATTCCAGAACAGCCTGAGTTTGTATCAGAGCACGCTGAAGAATTACTCAGTAAACTGGTTTCACATTCAGTAAACACGTCGTCCCCTACATTCATCGGGCATATGACATCTGCACTACCGTATTTTCATCTTCCACTATCGAAGTTACTCGTTGGACTCAATCAAAACTTGGTGAAAATCGAGACGTCTAAAGCGTTTACCCCGCTTGAACGTCAGACATTGGGTATGGTTCATCAGTTGGTTTTCAAAAAAGATTCAGATTTTTACAACGAATACTTGCACAGTGCAGACCATTCGCTAGGTGCGTTTTGTTCAGGTGGCACCGTTGCCAATATTACTGCGCTTTGGGTTGCTAGAAATCATGCACTCAAGGCAGATGGCAAGTTCAGAGGTATTGGGCAGGAGGGGCTGGTTGCCGCCTACAGACATTACGGCATTGATAACTTAGGTATCATTTCTTCAAGACGCGGTCACTATTCATTGGGTAAAGCGTCAGACTTGTTGGGTATTGGCAGAAAGAACCACCTGACTCTACCTTGTCCCAATCAGACGCTTGATCCAGAACTCGTATTAAAGATTGGCCGTCGCTATATTGAAAAAGGAAACAAACTGCTTGCGATCATAGGAATTGCGGGAACTACTGAAACGGGTCACGTTGATCCACTCGATGAACTAGCAGATGTAGCAAAACAGTTAGGCTGTTGGTTTCACGTTGATGGTGCTTGGGGTGGTGCGACGTTGTTCTCAACAAAACACAGCGCAATTCTGAACGGTATTGATAGAGCAGACAGCGTTACTATTGATGCACATAAACAGATGTATGTGCCAATGGGGGCGGGCATGGTAGTTTTTAAAAATCCTCATCACAGTAATTCTGTTAGGCAACATGCACAATACATTCTACGAAAAGGGTCTAAAGATTTAGGCAGCACGACACTTGAGGGTTCTCGAAACGGTATGGCAATGCTCTTGTATTCTTCATTGCATATACTCGGGCGCAGAGGTTATCAGTTGCTGATCGACCGCGCCATAGATTTAGCGAACAGTTTCGCTGTCATGATAGAACAACACGACGATTTTGAACTTGTCACTGCGCCAGAACTGTCAATTTTGACTTATCGATTACGACCTGCTTGTGTCAATGATATGCAGCTACTGCCTGACGCTGAACAGGTCGCCATAAATGAATTGCTCAATGAGTTGACTGTTACTGTACAGAAGCAGCAACGTGAGGCAGGTAAGTCTTTTGTGTCTCGTACGCGTATCGAAGTTGAGCAATACAAAACGAGTGTACTTACGGTATTCCGCGTTGTTTTAGCCAATCCACTTACTACAGAGACTGACCTTCAAAATATCCTCGACGAGCAACTTGAAATCGCTAAATCGCAACGCATATGGCACTATTTAATTGAGCAGTGCGCAAGCAAACAACTTACAAATGCTAAAGTCAACACTTTCGGTTAACTAGACCTTTTCTTCAAAATTGAGCTCTTTAAGCTTTCTGGTCAGAGTGTTACGACCCCAACCAAGGCGTTTGGCGGCTTCTTGTTTATGTCCTCTCGTGTGCTTGAGAGCGCATGTTAACAAGATTTTCTCAAAATCCTTAAGAGCGACATCCAAAATGTCCTTTTCACCTAGCGCCAACTGAGACGCTGCCCAATTTGCGAGTAAGGATTGCCAGTTGTCGCTGGTTTCCTGTTTCTTTTCAGTGGTAGTCCCATTGACCAATTCAGGAGGCAGGTCGTCAATTAGGATTTCTTGACCGCTGGCCATCACGGTCAGCCAGCGACATGTATTTTCGAGCTGCCTTACATTACCGGGCCATGTCACATGTGTGAGTCTTTCCGCTGCCTCTTTAGACAACGCTTTGGATTCTACTCCCAGCTCTAGTGATGCTTTATTTAAGAAGTGTTTTGCTAAGAGTGGGATATCCTCGCGGCGCTCATGCAAGCTTGGTAGATGCACTTTAATAACATTTAAGCGATGATAAAGGTCTTCCCTAAACTTGCCGTTTGATACACGTTCTTCTAAATTTTGGTGGGTCGCTGCAATGATTCTTACATCAACGGTAACGGGTTGATGACCGCCCACGCGATAGAATTGACCATCCGCCAGCACCCTTAGTAAACGCGTTTGCACGTCTAGGGGCATATCGCCAATTTCATCGAGAAAGAGCGTACCGCCATCGGCTTGCTCAAAGCGCCCTTGACGCGCGTTTTGCGCGCCTGTGAATGCACCTTTTTCATGACCAAACAATTCAGATTCAATCAAGTCGGCCGGTATCGCCGCCATATTCAGTGCAATAAAAGTTTTATCCGCACGGGGACTATGTTTGTGTAATGCATGTGCGACAAGTTCTTTACCTGTGCCCGATTGGCCGTTGATTAACACACTGATAGACGATCGCGACAATCTGCCAACGGCTCTGAACACTTCTTGCATTGCTGGCGCTTCACCAATGATCTCTGCGCTGTTTGACAAAGCATCCCTCGATTCGATGTTCGAATTCTCATGTGCATGTTCAAGGGCACGCTTGGTGAGATTAACCGCTTCATCGACATCAAACGGTTTGGGTAAATATTCAAATGCACCACCTTTATACGCTTTGACTGCGCTGTCTAAATCAGAATGGGCGGTCATGATTATTACGGGCAAACTTGGGTTGTGATGGTGTACTTCTTCTAGTAGAGTCATCCCGTCCATTTGAGGCATTCGCACATCAGAAATGATGACTTGAGGAGAAATACCGCTTTGTATTTGCAATAATAGGTCTTCAGGATTGGAAAAGCTCAAGCAACTCAAATTCGCCGTTTTGAGTGCTTTTTCGAGAACCCATCGAATAGAGCTATCATCATCTACTATCCACACTGGCTCACTCATCGGTTGCTCCCTTCTTTATTATTGGAATGTATAGGGTAAATTCTGTGTACCCCGGAAAACTCTCAAGGTCTATCTTGCCTTGATGGTGGTCAATTAACGTTTGTGCAATTGAGAGACCCAAGCCACTGCCATTGCTCTTACTTGTTACCATTGGATAGAAAAGTGTATCTCGAACCTGTTTCGCAATCCCTGGACCATTGTCAATCACACTCACGAGTGCGCATAAGTTGTGCATGCGGCCGTTGATGACACACAAGCGCTCGATTCTTGTGCGCAGTCCAATGATGGGTCTGTCTGCATTGGCATCGCGTAATGCTTGACTGGCATTACGTGCGATATTCAATATGGCCTGCTGAAGCATGTCCGAATCAGCATAAATCTCAGGAATTGACGGGTCATAGTCGCGTTCTATGCTGATGTTTACAGACTGGTCAGCTGCAATAACGGTGCGTACTTTCTCTACTATTTGATGCAAGTTGGTCCATCGCTTTTGCGGCAGCGTATTGGGTCCAAGCAATCTATCGACAAGTGCGCGTAACCTATCTGCTTGTTCCATGATCATTTGCGTAAATTCTTGTTGCTCCTGATCCGGTAGTTGTCTGCCCAGCAATTGAGCAGCACCTCGAATGCCGCCTAATGGATTTTTGATTTCATGCGCCAGCCCTCTGATAAGTTCACGTGCGGCCATTTGCTGTGCGTACTGCAGAGTTTCTTGTGAAATCTTACGTTGCTTATTAACGTGAATGACTTCAATCAAAATGTATTCACTTGATGCGATCGTCAGCAAGTTAGCTTGTAAATCAACAAGCATGCATCGCCCATCTTTAAAGCAAAGCTGCAGTTCTGCCTGGGAGAACTCGTCCCCGAGCTCAATGACATTGCGCAGTCTGGATTCTTCTATGCAGTCGTCTATGAGAAATTCTAGAAACGGTTTGTTTATAATTTGACTTTTGCCCGCGCCAAATGCGCTTAGCGCCGCTTCATTTACAAAGCAGACTTCGTACTTATTATTAAGCATAACAAGAGCCGTCTGCATTGATTGCATAATAGAAGTTTGATAGGCGAAGTCGATTTCCAAAACGGTCCCTTACATCAACTGCGATAGCACCAAAATAGTGCAATCGCAAGTTTACTTTCAATTCGACATTGGTGCAATCGAGCGGAAAATCACGTTTAAGAGGCGATTTTTACGATTTTGTGCCTGTTTAGTTAACGATTATTAAACAGAACCGAGGCTCGTTGTAAAAACAATGTACTTTGAGGGGACGATGCAATAACCTTGCCCGACTTGTCTGAAAACGTGACTTTGTAGTTGTATTCTCCTCTATTCATATTGTTCAGTTCAAAAACCCCAGTGGGCGATTCGTACGTAATGCCATTCATATCTAAGGTATAGATGCCTGCAAGAGAAGGTTCTATCTTGGTGATAATTCTGAAATTGCCACTATTATCTCTTATCGTAGACTCATGCACCGGAGAGAGAATGGACAGTTTGTGTTGCTTTTTCTTTACAGTTGTTTTGGGTATTTGAGGCAGAGGAGGTGCAGGTGTAGAGGGTATGACTGAGCTTTGTTCCTTAATTATTACCTTTTCTGCACCAGGAAAGGGCGTATCAGAATAGGTTGTAGTGCCGTCATCATTTACCTTTTTATATATAACGGTTTCGGCAATGGCACTTTGTGCAACGAGAGTAAACACCACAATACCCACTTTAACGCCGAATTTAAACATATCACGCACCTTAACACCGCTTACACAATCGCAGTATAAACAAAAAAAAAGATGCTGAGCAGGCCTTTTTGATTGCCCAATCATAAAAACGTATCAATGGAGATACTGGATGGATTATAAAAACACGCTTAGTTTTAAACATTCCTAACGTCAGAGTCGCCTAAACACTTTGCTTGTTTGGTTCTATTTTTGTCATAGCGTTGAAAGCAATAACCCTGTACAATCCGCCGCCATCGTTGTTTATCGCTGCGCCACGTTCGGCGCGCAATCAGTTAACCGGGATTACTCATGTCTGCAAGTATTGCTCATCTTAGAAACATCGCCATCATTGCTCATGTCGACCATGGCAAAACGACGTTGGTAGACAAATTGCTCCAACAGTCTGGGACGCTTGAATCTCGTGGTGATTCACAAGAACGCGTAATGGATTCAAATGATATTGAGAAAGAGCGCGGCATTACTATTCTAGCGAAGAACACCGCCATTAATTATGGTGACTACCGAATCAATATTGTTGACACCCCGGGACACGCTGATTTTGGCGGAGAAGTCGAACGTGTGATGTCTATGGCGGATTCTGTGCTGTTGTTGGTTGACGCGCAAGAGGGACCAATGCCACAAACGCGTTTTGTAACGCAGAAGGCATTTGCGCAAGGGCTTAAACCTATTGTTGTAGTTAATAAAATCGACAAGCCAGGTGCTCGACCAGATTGGGTTATCGACCAAGTTTTCGATCTATTCGATAACTTGGGTGCAACTGATGACCAATTGGATTTTCAGATTGTTTACGCATCTGCATTGAATGGGTGGGCATCGCTAGATTCTGAAGTGCAGGGCGAAGACATGACGCCACTATTTGATACGATCATTGAGCAAGTGGCGGCACCTGATGCGGATCCTGCCGGCGCGTTACAAATGCAGATTTCGCAGTTGGACTATTCTAGTTACCTTGGCGTAATTGGTGTCGGTAGAATCAAACGCGGCGCTGTTAAGGTGAATCAGCAAGTCACCGTGGTCACGTCGGAGGGCAAAAAGCGCAATGGCAAAATTGGTAAGGTGCTTGGATATCTGGGGCTTGATCGGCACGACGTAGATGAAGCAAATGCAGGTGACATTGTAGCGATTACGGGCTTAGGTGAACTGAAAATTTCTGATACGGTGTGTGACCCAAATAGCGTTGAAGCTTTACCCGCGCTCTCAGTTGATGAGCCTACAGTGACAATGACCTTCCAGGTCAACACCTCCCCATTTGCAGGTAAAGAAGGCAAGTATGTCACGTCCAGAAATATACTCGAGCGTCTTCAAGATGAATTGGTTCACAACGTTGCATTGCGCGTCGAAGAGACGAACGACCCGGATAAATTTAGAGTTTCAGGTCGTGGTGAACTACATCTGGGTATATTGATCGAAAACATGCGACGAGAAGGTTATGAATTAGCTGTTTCTCGTCCTGAAGTCATTATAAAAGAAGAAAATGGAGAGCAGTTTGAGCCGTTTGAAACACTGACAATTGACTGTGAAGAGGAACACCAAGGTTCAATCATGGAGCAGCTTGGTGTGCGCAAAGCCGAGTTGACTAACATGAGTCCAGATGGAAAAGGCCGAGTACGCATGGATTTCACCATCCCTTCTCGCGGGCTCATCGGATTTCAAACCGAATTTATGACGATGACGTCGGGTTCGGGTTTGCTTTATCACACATTTGATCACTATGGCGCATTTAAAGGCGGCACGATTGGACAGCGAAAGAACGGTGTTTTGATCGCTAATGCAGCGGGTAAAGCACTCACCAATGCATTGTTTAATCTTCAAGATCGCGGGCGACTTTTCATTGGGCACGGCGTAGAAGTCTACGAAGGTATGATTATAGGCATTCACAGTCGGGATAATGATTTGACCGTCAATGCGCTCAAAGGAAAGCAACTGACGAACATCCGTGCTGCAGGTACTGACGAAGCGCAAAACCTGATACCACCTATTATCATGTCATTAGAGCAAGCGCTGGAATTTATCGACGATGATGAATTGGTGGAAGTGACACCTGAAAGCATACGACTGCGCAAAAAGCTACTCACCGAGAGTGATCGAAAGCGCGCATCAAGAGTGAAGAAAGACGCGTAAACTAACCTAGTCTGCAGCTCCAGCAGAATTAACCTGTGAAGTGAGTTTTGTTTTTGTCTCTCTTCTCAGGCTTGCTTTTTTTCTTGAGGTGAATTCCTTTTTGATGATGCTTTAGATTGTATTCTATCGATCATTTCTGTAGGACGGTGAGATTAAAATCAGCAGTCACTGTGCTGAGGCGCTTTACGAGCGTCCGTTTTTTCTCTTCTGAAATTGACCAGTAAAAAGGTGTCATCTGCAGCAATGCGAGGCGTTCTTCCTCGTTTGTTAGCGAGAATTGATAGCTGACTTTTTCCTGATGAATGTCATCAAACAGCGCATAAGTATCTTTAGATTCAGCGTGTAATGCCGGCGCGTCATAAACCATCTCTTTTATTTCAATCAGGTGATTTGCGCCTGGTTGAACACGTAGCCAAATGCCTTTAGGTTTAAGCGCTCGCCAGACTTCATGTTCGTCGCTCGGTGCAAAGATCTGCAAAACGATATCATTATAATTGTCCAGGCAAGGTATGTTGTACGTGCTAGCAACTGCAAATTGGGCGACTAGTTTACGCTTTGCTGCTTTTTGAATCCCCGATTTTGAAATATCGATCCCTTGGTAACTCATCTCAGCATGTTGCAATCTTTCGGAGATTTGCTGTAAATAAAAGCCTTCTCCACAGCCGAGATCGAGTAGTCTGGGTCTTTCAGGCGTTGTATCTAGAAGATGTTTCAACATTGCATTGACGACAGTGTCTACTAACGGGTTGTAGTGACCTTTTTCCAAAAATGTTCTACGCGCATTTATCATCGCTTTGTTGTCGCCAGGGTCTTTACTGCGCTTCTGTGAGCTCAATAACAAATTGACGTATCCTTCTTTGGCGATATCAAATGTATGCCCGTTTGCACATCGCCAGTACTTTTCGTGTTCGTTAAGTGGTAATTGGCAATTTGGGCAACGCCATTGGATATCGGCAGACATGCAGGATGCTTCTCTGGTCTTTCAGCATTTAGTGCTTATTAAAATAGCGTAAAATGCGATTGTCTGATAGCATCCACACGCGTTTAAGATTTGCTTTTCAATAGGAGGTAAGTCGTTATGACAAAAAAAGCAAAGAAGCAAAATCAGAGGCCGGAAAATGCAACAAGTATTAATTCACCAAGAAATTTCGTTCACGTCCATGGCCTAACATTCAACAAAAGCGTTATCCATGAAGACAAACGCAAGGCACAAAAGTCAGGTAAGCGCAAACACAAAACCGCTTGGGTTAACACAAAAGACCCAGGCGGTTTTTCTTTTAAAATAGTGACTTCTTAAACAGCTGCGTATCAATTTGCATTTTCTTTATTTTCGATGCCAGTGTGGTTGGTTTTAACCCCAATATTTCTGCCGCACCGCGTTCACCAAACACCCTACCATGCGTTTTTTTCAATGCTAATACTAGATTTTCTTTTTCTTGGTTATCAAGCTCTGCCTGTGTCATTACTTCACCAAGAATTGGCATTTGCGTTCCTAGGGTTTGCGGATGCATTAAAGCAGGAGTAATCGTCGGCTTTAAATTATCAAATTTTACGATTTCGTTTTGTGACAAGATGACTTGTCTTTCGATGACGTTTTCTAACTCTCTGATATTGCCGGGCCAATCATAGTTTTGCAGTTTTTGAATTTCGCTCATTGGAATCTTTAGTGCAGATTTTCCTGAGCGAGCAATCGTTTTTTCAAGAAAGTGTTGTGTGAGCAAGGGAATGTCACTTATCCGCTTGCGCAACGGCGGGGATATGATTGGAAATACATTCAGTCTAAAGTATAAATCCTCTCTGAACTTTCCTTGCTCAACCAGTGACGCTAAGTCTTTGTTGGTTGCCGCTATGATCCGCACATCCACGTTATAGGTCTTTGATTCACCAATGCGTTCAAACTGTTTTTCCTGAATAACTCGCAGGAGCTTGCTCTGTAAATGAAGTGGAATTTCGCCTACCTCATCTAGAAAAATAGTGCCTTCATCTGCGAGTTGAAAACGCCCGGCGCGATCTTGAACAGCACCGGTAAAGGCCCCTTTGACATGACCAAAAAATTCGCTTTCAAACAATTCTTCTGGAATAGCGGCACAGTTGACTCTTATCAATGAGCGATTTGAACGTTTACTCTCTTCGTGTATGGCACGCGCAATCAACTCTTTACCTGTGCCAGATTCACCGTGAATGAGCACGGTGGCTTCGGTGGGGCCGACTTTGCTAATCTGTTGAATGATGCCTTTTATTGCCTTGCTATTACCAATAATTTGGTGATGATTGAATTCTGAATTAATTTCTTCTTGAAGATAGGCGTTTTCTAACTCAAGGCGATTCTTTAAATCTTCTACTTCTTCTAGAGCATCCCGGAGTCGACG
>JBCDMA010000081.1:0-13527 GCA_038744645.1 Pseudomonadota bacterium
AAGGCCGTATGCAAACGGGAGCAAAACAAAGCGTTCGCAATCTAGTGTTCTGGCCACCCTTTGCATTATTGTTAACGGCGGTTGTATTTAGTTTTGTAAACTTAACCGCGTTTCTAGACACAATGAACAATATAAATGACTGGATACTGGCGCATTTTGATTGGTTGTTTAGTTACACGACGCTGTGCCTCCTTATCTCGCTTATCGTCGTTTTTTTCTCTCCTTTAGGCAAAGTTAAAATTGGTGGCAAAAAGGCACAGCCGGTGTTATCGAAGTGGCGCTGGTTTTCAATCACATTGTGTACCACGATTGCAACGGGCATTCTGTTTTGGGCGGCCGCAGAACCTATGTATCACGTCTATGCTCCGCCCGCATCGTTAGAGCTTGTGCCTGGTTCATCTGCTGCGCGTGAATTTACGATGGCCACTATGTTTATGCATTGGTCGTTTTCTCCCTATGCGATCTATTGCGTCCCGTCACTTGTGTTTGCGCTTTGTTATCACAACTTACAAAAGCCCTTTACCATAGGTGCGTCATTAAGTCCTGCGTTGGGTAAGTTTGCGTTTTCAACCGGTGGACATCTTATAGATGCCCTAGCGCTGTTTGCCCTGATCTCAGGTATGTCTGCATCATTGGGTGCCGGTATTTTAATCATCAGTGGCGGCATCGAAGCAGAGTTAGGCCTATCTAACGGCAAAAGCCTCATGGCCATTGTCGCAGCAACCATTGTACTGACCTTTGTATTTTCGGCTATTAGTGGGCTTCACAAGGGTATTGCGCGATTATCAAATATCAACGCTCAAACATTTATTTTCTTTCTAGGGTTTGTACTCCTAGCTGGCCCAACAGCAAACATCGCGATATTGGGCATACAAGGCTTAAGTGAATATGCAAGTAGTTTTATCGCAAGAAGCACCAATCAGCTTACTGCGACAGAAGATGGTTGGACGCGAGCATGGACCGTGTTTTACCTGGCGAATTGGTATGCCTGGGCGCCAATTACTGCGCTGTTTTTAGGGCGCATTGCAAAGGGATATACCGTTCGTCAATTTATCATTGTCAACTTAGTTCTGCCCTCGTTGTGTGCCATTGTCTGGATGTCTACGTTCTCAGGTGCCACCATCTTCTTTGACGATGCACTTGGCGGCGCTTTTCGAGAATCGTTAGTGAGTAATGGCCCTGAATCTGTGGTCTTCCTTTTGTTGGACAACTTGCCCTATGCTGCGGGAATGACACTTACATTGATCGGCGTAACTTTCGTATCCTTTGTAACTGCAGCAGATTCCAATACTGATGCAATGAGCAGATTGTGTACATCAGCAGACTTTTCGACTGTGAACCCCTCAAAAACAAATCTTTATCTCAAAATTGTGTGGGGTGCCACGATTGGGATAATTTCATGGGTAATGGTGAGCTTTGCCAGCGTTGATGGACTGCGCATGCTTTCTAATCTAGGCGGGCTGCCAGCCATTTTTATCATTATCATCACGAATATCAGTTTGTTTATTATGTTAAAAAAAGTCCTGACAGGTGAAAGGTTGGAGCCAGTTAAAGGCGAGAACTTTAATCAAAAATAATGAAATCGAAACATAAACTCAACTATTCGAACGTAATAAGCACTTTTATTCTATCGATTAGCGCCTGATGCTACCTGCTAGAGATTGTCATTGACCTAGATCCCCAAGCTATGCGATTTATTATTAGACTGTAGTCGTATACGACTTTAGATAGAATCAATTCGCATTATCACCAAATGCTATGTATAACTGACGTTAATGAAAATGATTGCTGTTTGTAAATATCTTGTTACATGCAGTGCCTAGCTGTCCAAACCGGGATTGTTTCTGGAAGCGAAATGTATAATTTTCTTTCTTGTTGCATAACATCTAGTCGATGGAAACAAACTCTATCATCACAAGGAAATAATGTATGTCAACGTCAGGAGCAGGACCGCTAGCGTTCTTGCGCAAAGAAAATATCGAAGCACCCGAGGGCTATAATCGCTGGCGAGTACCACCAGCGTCGATCGCCATTCATCTATGCATAGGTTCTGTGTATGCATGGTCAGTTTTCAACGCACCACTTACGAGAGATTTAGGCGTCGTTGCTTCTTCAGGAAGTGATTGGTCTCTGTCATCCGTCGTATGGATTTTTTCAGTCGCTATTGTTTGTTTAGGATTTGCAGCCGCATTTGCTGGTAAATGGCTTGAAAAAGTGGGACCGCGTTTTGTTGGAGTGGTCGCTGCCATACTCTGGGGTGGCGGATTTATAGTAGGCTCCCTAGGTATATCTACTCATCAACTGTGGTTACTTTATCTCGGCTATGGTGTTCTTGGCGGATTTGGGTTGGGACTGGGCTATGTTTCGCCCGTTTCTACATTGATTCGTTGGTTCCCTGATCGACGAGGCATGGCTACGGGTTTAGCTATCATGGGTTTCGGTGGCGGTGCGATGATTGGTGCCCCATTAATTGGTAAGTTGCTAGAAACTTTTCAGAAAGCACCAGAGTTCCTTGGTGCAGAAGGCGTAGTTGCGCTCGTTACCGAAGAAGGTCGTCGCTTTGCTGAGACCGCGGCAGGTAAAGTCGAAGTGGTTATCGCGTCAGCTAACCAAGCAGCTGCTTTTGGTGGCGAAGCTGGTGTTTATGTCGTTGGCACAGGTGATACAGGCGCCGCTGCAACGTTCCTCACGTTGGGCATTGCGTATTTCATCGTTATGATGATTGCTTCATTTCAATATCGCGTGCCAAAAGCAGGCTGGAAACCTGAAGGTTGGGTGCCTAAAGCAGATAAAAAAGCCAAGTCAATGGTGTCTGAAAACCACGTCCATATTGACCAAGCAGCAAAAACACCGCAGTTTTGGCTACTCTGGGTCGTGCTTTGCTTCAATGTAACGGCAGGTATTGGTGTTATTGGTGTAGCAAAAACCATGATAAACGAGATCTTCGGAAATCTGGTGATTGTTACTGCCGGATTTGCAGGTACATACGTATTGATGATCTCGGTCTTTAACATGGTCGGACGTTTTTTCTGGGCGTCTACCTCCGACTATATTGGCCGGCAAAATACCTATCATTGCTTTTTTGTCATCGGCACCATTCTCTACTTATCCATCCCCTTCTGGGCAGGCATGGGTAATACTACGGCACTGATTGGATTTTACATCGCTACCATGATTATTTTTACGATGTATGGCGGTGGCTTTGCGACGATACCTGCATACTTGGCTGACCTTTTTGGAACCCTTCATGTCGGTGGGATACACGGAAGATTACTTACTGCCTGGTCTACTGCTGGTGTATTAGGACCCTTTGCAATCACCTATTTACGAAACATGTCAGTTGAAAGCGCGATAGCTGACCTTGCAGCCAAGGTCGACCCCGCCGCATTTGTGGCGAAATTTGGTGCACCAATTGACAAGTTAAATGAGTTGGTTGAAGCAAAAACAGTTACAGTTGCGCGCTTGATGGAAATTGCACCGGCAGGCACAGTAGACCCGACTTCAACACTCTACAATACAACCATGTATGCCATGGCTGGACTGTTGATAATTGCATTTTTTGCGAATTTGTTTGTACGCCCAGTAAATGCAAAACATCACGTTCAGCATACCCATGCTGACGACGCATATGTGCAATAGCGATAGGCAACGTATAATGTAAGCTCTGGCTTATTCAATTACACGAAGTGCTTAGTGATGTATGATTTACCCGCCCAAGTGGCGGGTAGCGTTTTCGATACAAGCTCTTCATAGACTCCTAGTTGATTGAAACTAGTTGTGAGGGAACAGAACAGTGTCTAAAAAGAATTGCGTAAGAAAACCCTCCGCCGCCGCAGGTGGTTGGGGCGCGCTTAAAAGCGTGGGTGAACGATTAATTTATAGCGGCAGCATTGTCAAAGGAACAAAAACGCTGCTTAATTTAAATCAGGCAGACGGCTTTGATTGTCCGGGTTGCGCTTGGGGTGACCCGGAGCACGGTTCTTCGTTTGAATTCTGCGAAAACGGCGTAAAAGCTGTATCATGGGAAGCGACAAACAAGCGTGTAGGCCCAGCGTTTTTTGCTTCACACTCTGTATCCGAATTAAAATCATGGACGGATTATGATTTAGAGCTTCAAGGAAGGCTCACCCATCCCATCAAGTACAATCACAACACAGATCATTACGAAGAAGTCACTTGGCAACAGGCGTTTGATGATATTGCCGCAGAATTAAACAAACTGGACGATCCAAATAAGGCGGAATTTTATACTTCTGGTCGCGCGTCAAATGAAGCCGCCTTTTCGTATCAGTTATTCGTCAGGTTATATGGCACCAACAATTTTCCAGATTGTTCAAATATGTGCCATGAAGCAAGCGGGGTTGCACTGACGCAATCGATAGGCATCGGCAAAGGCACAGTGCTACTGGATGATTTCGAAGCATGTGACCTGATATATTGCGTCGGTCAAAATCCAGGTACTAACCACCCCAGAATGCTAGCTACTTTACGAGAGTCCGTTGAACGCGGCGCAAAAGTATGTGTTTTCAATACCCTTAAAGAAAAAGGGTTACATCGATTTTCTGACCCGCAACAAAAAATGGAAATGTTACGAGCGGGTTCGGAACCAACCTCCACAGATTACTACCGACCAAGATTAGGTGGTGATATGGCAGTATTTCGCGGTATGTCAAAAGTGGTGCTCGAAGCTGAGGATAACGCAACAGCCAAAGGTTTACCGCCTGTGCTTGACCATTCATTTATTGAGGAACATACAAGTGGGTTTGATACTTACTGTGATTTAGTCCGAAATACGCCTTGGGAATCGATTATTGAGCAATCCGGCTTAACCAAAGATGAAATCGTTGCAGCCGCTGAGCTGTATCTCAATGCCAAAAACGTCATAACCACCTGGGCAATGGGCATTACGCAACATGTACATTCGGTTCCTACGATTCGAGAAATTGCTAGTTTCATGTTCTTAAAAGGCAATGTTGGACGCAAAGGTGCAGGTTTGTGTCCTGTTCGCGGACACTCTAATGTGCAAGGCGATCGTACCGTTGGAATCAACGAAAAAGCGCCTAAACCTCTTATTGATGCGCTTGAAAGAGAACTCGGCGTGACAATGCCGAGGGCACCAGGGCACAATGTCACCCAAGCCATTGGCGCAATGCTCGAAGGTTCAGCAAAAGCGTTTATCGCTTTAGGCGGTAACTTTGCTCGTGCAGTACCTGACAGTTCACTGGTCGCAGACGCCTTTACCAAGATGGACCTGACAGTAAATATTGCTACAAAGCTTAACCACGGGCATCTGATGCCAGGCAAAGTCTCGTATGTCCTTCCTTGTCTAGGAAGAACAGAAATAGATCGAAATTCCAAAGGCGAACGACAAATGGTCACTGTCGAAGATTCAATGTCGATGGTCCATGGTTCAGCAGGTATCAATGAACCTGCTTCAACCGCATTGAAATCAGAAGTCAGTATCATTGCAGGTTTAGCCGAGGCGACCGTAGGAAGTGATATTGTCAAGTGGCGCGAACTGCGTGATGACAATGACTCTATTCGGGATATGATTGCCCGTGTATTGCCCATCTATGGAGATTTTAATAAGGACGTGCGCAAACCCAGAGGGTTCTGGCTAAGAAATTCAGCGGCTTGTCGAGAGTGGAACACGCCTACCAAACGTGCAAATTTTGGTGAAACGGATTTGCGACCGCAGACGGAATGGCAATCTGTTCAAGGTCAAGAGCGAACCTTTGTTTTACAAACATTCAGATCACATGACCAGTATAATACGACAATTTACGGCATGGATGACAGGTATCGCGGTGTTTATGGTGTGCGAAACGTCGTATTCATTCACCCTGATGATATTCACGATATTGGCATGAAAGCAGGTGAACTCGTAGACTTAATTGGCACCTACGACGATGGCAGACATCGGGCATGTAAAGGTTTTCGGCTCGTATCTTATGATATCCCGCGTGGCTGCATTGCCGGCTATTATCCAGAACTAAATGAATTAGTCCCGCACCAAACCGTAGGAGAACAGAGTTTTACACCTGCATCGAAATCAATCGTAGTTAGACTGGAGCAGCATACCTCTTGACAGCTCTATTTGAAGAGAAGTTTGAACAAGTAGTAAAAGGGATACTCGCGTCAGAGTATGATTTTATATCACCGTTAGGGCCACTCATTATTGCGGCAGCCGCATTTGGACTTATTGAGGATAGCCGCAGTTTCGCGCGTGCATTCGAAGTGGAACACGCGCTAGTTATCCGAGAATGTAACTCGCTTGAAAAAGAACATTCTCTTATTAAAAGTGAAATGCAACAGCAAAAGTCACAACGAGTGTATTATCGGCTTACGCAGACCGCGTGGTCGATGATTCCATCTAACATAAATGAATAACCATTTACTTGCTATTTGAATTGACTCTGATGCGCGGATCAGAAAAGACGAAGGACGCTATAGAAATAAAAGGATTTGTAAGTTGGAAGATGTGTTTGATGTAATGAGCGAACCCCTTAATTGCGCAGATCAACCAAAACAATTGGTTGAAGAAGTCCCAATAGCAATAACCATAAATGGCCTCCACTATTCGGTTATGCTAGCCAGCCCACACGACCTGGAAGACTTTGGGTTTGGCTATTTACTTTCCGAAGGTATCATCACAGATCACATCCAAGTCCACGATTTGCAATGTATTGATATTGATAACGGAATCAACCTGAATATCGTATTGGCCAATAGGCAGCTACACTTGTTTAAATCGCATCAGCGCCAGATTAAAGGCACGTCGGGATGCGGCTTATGCGGCAAGGAAGCAATGGAATTGGCGTTTCCGATGCTCGAAAAACTGAGCAAAGGGCGTTATCTATCCAAAACAAAAATCGAAACACTTAAATCACAATTAAAAGATTGGCAAACGCTGGCAAAAACGAGCGGTGCGTTACATGCTGCGTTCTGGGTCGATGCTTCAGGAAATATAGTTGTATGTCGAGAAGATATTGGACGCCATAATGCGGTTGATAAAGTTGTGGGTTTTGCTTTGCGGAACGAGCTCGCTAAAACAGATGCGTCTATCTTGGTAACCAGCCGTTGCAGCGTGGAGATTGTGCAAAAAGCAGTGCGCAGCAAAGTGGGTTCCTTAATTAGTTTGGCATCTCCCACTCAAATGGCTTTAGACTTTTCTCTACAATACCATCTTAATTTGATTCATATCCCTAGAATGGACTCGCCACGCCTCCTCACACCGGGTAATTTGTGAGGCTTTTCAAAAAGAGAGGTGTTGCGCCTATCATTTTTCAGAATACGAATCCGAAGTAAAAAGCAATACAAATGCCGACAAAAATAAACAAGCCCGTCACTTCTTTTTTGAATCGCTGAGGCACATTTCCAGTCACTTGCAATGCAAACGTAATCGCGTAACTGGTGAACGCGACAACGGAAATTACGAGAAGTATGCCAATTGCAACATTGCGCCCATCGATAATTAAATCACTCATGATTTTTCCACCAATTTTGTGCACCTATTCTTTCTACTTCTTCACGACGCGTTTTGGTCAATGTTTTTCTGTGATTTAATGTTTCCTTTGACTGAATTGAGAATAAATATGGCATCATTCATCAATTTCATGAGTGATTGTCAAATGGTTTAGACGACTTCTAAGTACGCAGCGATAGCAACGTTGCGGGACACATTTACTTAGGTATCGCCTCTAAAAGCGTTTGTGTATAGCTTTCGCGAGGTGCTGCCCATACCGACTCAACGTCACCGCTTTCGATTAATTCGCCGTGTTTAAGCACAACCACGCGATCACATAGCTTCCTCACTACGCTTAAATCATGCGATATGAACAGCATACTCAGGTGGTGTTTAGCGACTAAATCAAGCAGCAAATCGAGTATCTGTTTTTGGATCGTAACATCCAGCGCTGAAACTGGCTCATCCGCAATGATAAACTCTGGTTTCGTTGCTATGGCTCGCCCAATAGCAATGCGCTGACGCTGACCACCCGAGAATTCATGAGGGTATTTCCTAACAAAACTACGATCCAGTCCCACATCGTCCATAAGGTTCAATACTGCTTCTGTGAGCGCTGCCCCTTTAGCAACGCCATGCAGTTTCAGTGGTTCTGACAAGATATCGAATACTGTCATGCGCGGATTCAATGATGCATAAGGATCTTGAAAAATCATTTGCATCCGTCGGCGAAAAGGCAAAAATGCCTTGCTGCTTTTGTCCAGCAGCGACTCTCCAGCAAATGTCACCTCACCCGATGCTGACACCAACTGCAATAAGCTGCGACCTATGGTTGACTTACCAGAACCAGACTCCCCTACTAGCCCTAGTATTTCGCCGCGTTTAATTTCGAAACTGACATTGTCAACTGCCCTAAAAACGCCTTTATCGGTTGGAAAATCAATGGTTAAATCTTTGGCAACAAGAATATTGTCTGGGTGCGATTCAGTATGTTCTTTTGCGCCTTCTGGGATTGCTTTAATTAGCATTTGCGTATATTCATGCTGCGGATCTTCAAATACCGTCTTGGTAACGCCACATTCCACGACCTCGCCCGACTTCATTACAATCACCCGATCGGTTAATTCCTTAACCACGGCTAAATCGTGACTGATGAAAATCACCGCGATATTGCGCTGTTGTTGTATGTCGGCGACGAGCTCAAGGATTTGCTTCTGAATGGTTACGTCGAGTGCAGTTGTAGGCTCATCGGCAATGAGCAACTTTGGCTCTGCTATCAAGGCCATCGCAATCATGACGCGTTGGCGCATACCGCCGGAGAACTCATGCGGCCATGCATTAAAGCTCTGCTCCGGATTGCGAATGCCAACCTCTTTTAATAGAGCAATGGCTTTTTCCTTTGCGTCGTTTCGCGAGATTTTTTGATGGTAGGTCAGTGGCTCAATTAGCTGACTACCAATGGTCATGAAAGGGTTTAAACAGGTCATAGGGTCCTGAAAAATCATGGCGATTTGGTTGCCCCGGACATCCAGCTGATGATCTGTATCTGCATTGAGCAAATCAACGCCGTCAAATACTGCTTTGCCCTGATCGATATGCCCAGGTGGAGATGGAATAAGTCCCAACATCGAATAGCAAGTCACTGATTTGCCCGAACCCGACTCACCTACGATTGCCAGTGTCTCTCCTGCATCCACATGAAAACTGACGTTATTCACTGCCTGAACTATGCCGTTGCGCGTACGAAAGCTGACACTTAAATTTTCAACATTGAGTAGTGACATTGATTAATCCTTTGACGCTCTGACATCCAGCGCGTCACGCAGACCATCGCCAAGAAAATTGAGAGAAAACAGCACCAATGAAAGCGCTAACCCAGGAAAGATTAACAGCCATGGGTATTCTTCCATTGTTTCCACACCGCTTGAAATCAACAAACCCCAACTGGATTGCGGCGGCTGAATGCCAAGTCCCAAGAAGCTCAAAAACGCCTCTAGCAGCATGACGTTCGGAATAGTAAGTGTTGTGTAGACAATCACTGGACCAATTGCATTTGGAATGATGTGTCGCCAGATGATGATGTGTTCAGGGAGGCCAATCGATTTAGCCGCTTCGACAAACTCAAGTTGTTTTAATGATTGCACTTGGCTGCGCACAATACGCGCCATCGTCAGCCATTCAAACATACCTATTGCAAGAAAAAGCAGAAATAGCGAGCGGCCAAAGACAACCATCAGCAGCACGATGAAAATCATAAACGGCAGAGCATAGATGATATCTACCAAACGCATCATTATGGCATCTGTGCGGCCACCCACATAACCAGCAATTGCGCCGTACGTAACACCAATTAATAGCGCAACAGCTGTCGCGATAAGCCCAACCGCAATTGAGACGCGACCGCCGTACAGCACTCTGGTCAGCACGTCTCGTCCTAGCGGATCCGTGCCCATCCAATGCTGCAATGAGGGTCCTGTGGCGCCTAATGCTAAGTCTTGCTCTTCATATCCATAAGGCGTCAACCAGGGCACAAGTAAACAGGCTATGCTGATAACAATCAGCACAACGAGACCGAACATCGCCAATTTGTTCTTCTTGAGCCTTAGCCATGCATCATGCCAAAGGGAATTGCCCGCTTCGAAACCTTTAAGTGCATCAGTGATCATGACTTGCCCTCCACTTCAGCGCGCAAGCGGGGATTCAGATAGGCCGCCAAAATATCAGAAAGCAAGTTAAACAAAATAATCAACCCAGCCAAAAACACGGTACAACCCAAAATTAACGTATAGTCGCGATTAAATGCAGCTTGTACATAAAATCGACCAAGCCCATGGATTTGAAATACCGTTTCGATTACAAAAGAGCCAGATAAGATACCCGCAAACGCTGGGCCCAGATAGGCGATGACAGGCATGATGCCGCCGCGCAATCCATGTTTTAGCACCACTACGTAGTTTGGCAGCCCTTTCGCCCGTGCAGTTCTGATGTAATCTTGAGAAAGCACTTCGAGCATACCACCGCGGCTTAATCGCGCGACATAGGCAGCATACATAGCACCTAGCGTCAGACTTGGCAGTATCTTATCTCCTGGCAAGTCTCCCCAACCCGAGACAGGTAACCACTCAAGCCAAATTCCGAAAATCAATACCAACACGGGACCCAACAAAAAAGTCGGCATACAGATACCAATCATTGCAGCTGACATTGACACATAGTCTTGCGTTGAATTGGGTTTTAATGCCGCAATGACACCTGCGGTTCCGCCGATCACCAAGGCGACACAAATTGCATAAAAACCCAGTTCAGCGGTGACGGGGAAACCGGTGGCAATGAGTTCATTCACACTCCTGCCCGGGTATTTAAACGTGGGGCCTAAATCGCCTTGAAGCAGATCGCCAAGATAAGAAATGTATTGTTGAAAAAGCGGTTGATCGAGATTGTACTGTGCTTCGAGTGCGGCCTTAACCACGGGTGCAACACTTTTTTCACCGTCAAATGGGCCGCCCGGTGCGAACCGGACCAAGAAAAAGGTTAATGTGATCACCACCAAAAGAACTGGGATCGCTTGAAGCACCCGAAAGAATATAAACTTCGCCAAACTTATTCTCCCAATGAAATGTATTTATAGAAATAATAGTTTTGATAGTTTTTGTGCAAGTTCTTGACTGATGGATGCGCTAGATACTTGGTTTTGTAAGTGTAAATTGGCACGAAAGGCAAGTCCGTCATAATGCGCGTCTCGGCATCAAAAAATCGTTTATTTCTTTCTTCTGGGGTTCTTGCGCTAGGTATGGTCTGCATGATCATTTGATCGTATTCTGGCACTACATATCCAGACCGGTTGTTTCCGTTCGTAGACAAACCAAGGTCTAGAAAATTCATTGGATCAACATAATCACCAATCCATCCAGCGCGGGCAATGTCATAGTCCAAACGGTTTCTGCTATCGATGTATACTTTCCACTCTTGATTGACTAAGCCAATGCTGACGTTAAGTTTCGTGTTCCACATTTGCTGTATCGCGACGGCGATTTTGCGATGGGACTCGTTGGTGTTGTATAGTAACTCCACTTCAGGGAACCCTTCCCCATTCGGGTATCCCGCTTCCGCTAACAAGCGTTTGGCTTCTTCGGGGTTATAGCTAATTAATTTGGGCGGATAGTACCCGCCAACACCTGGCGGTGTCAGAGTATAGCTAGGATCGACTACACCGTGCATGACGTCTGAGGCAATCGTATCTCTGTCAATCGCTAACGCAAATGCGAGCCGAACTCTCACGTCATCAAATGGAGGCCGCGTGACGTTAAACTGATAATAATAGGTGCCCAAGTACGCGTTATTGACGAATTTTTCAGGTTCGTTTTCTCGATAATGCGGGACTTTATCAAGGGGAATTTCGTATGTCTTGTGTAGCTGTCCTGCACGAAACATTCGCTCTTCTGTTGTGAAGTTTTCCACTGGATAAAAAACGATACCGTTCAATTTAACATTGTCAGCATCCCAATAATGCGGGTTTCGCTCTACGCTGATTTGATGATAAATCTTCCATTCTGTTAACATGAAAGGTCCATTACTCACCATATTCCCCGGTCTCCCCCACTGGGTATATTGATCCGTCATATTGCCATGAGCCAATACAACGTGTTTGGGTACCGCATAGAGTGAATGGTGATTTAAAAGGCTCAAGAAATAGGGTGCTGGATTTTCTAATTCAACCTGCAACGTATGAGAATCAATCGCTTTAACACCCACCTCACTGAAATCATCGAGCTTGCCTGTGCCCCAGGCTTCCGCATTTTTAATAATAAACAACATGTAGGCATACTCATTACCCATCATGGGCGACGAGGCACGCTCCCAAGACCACACATAATCCTCAGCGGTCATTAAAGTACCATCCGACCACTTCGCATTCTTGCGAAGGTAGAACGTATAGGTTTTACCATCTTCAGAAATGTCCCAACGTTCTGCAACACCAGGCATTGGTTCTAGCGTTTCGGGATGCGCGCTGACTAACCCCTCAAACAGTGACATCGAAATATTGTTTTCCGGTACGCCGGTATGGATATGCGGATCCAGTGTTTGCGGCTCTGCAAAATTGCCTACGTGAAATATGCCGTCCATATTGCCTTGTTCAACCCGGCTATTATTTGGCGTGCAGGCAAAAACCAACACACTTAACAACAATAAACTGAAGAGCTGAAAATGTTTGGAGGAAATAGGTATTGGCATCATAAAGAGAGAAAATTGTTGTTATTGTTTCAAGTGATTGTGACACAACTGGTAGCGGTTACAAAGCGCTATCGCGCTTAAGCATTGGCATTTAGATGTGGTGAAGTCTGCTTAGTTCAAAAGGAATTGTGAGTGAGAAATGTTTATAGAAGTAAATGCTTGTTGCTGGTTGCATCGAATAGGTAGAGGTTCCGACGCAACATCAAACAATCTAATGTTGCGCCGCAATAAAAGACGCGTTACACCTTAAAATAATCAACCATATTGTTTAATTCGTTGGATATTCTATTTAACGCATCGGTTGATTTATTGTTCTCAATCACAGTAGAAATTGAATCATTAGACATTCGATTGATGTCATCCATGATAGCGGCAACAGCGCCTATCGAAGAGATAGTGTCTTGAGAAGCACTTGTGACCAATTTCACTGAATCTAGGGATGCGAAGGCCTGAGACTCAATTTGTTTCAGCAATGTGCTTGTTTCTACGGTGAGTGCTTTACCTTTTTCAACGACCGGTTGGGCACGCTGCATAGCACTTACTGATGCATCCGTCTCTTTTTGCACTTCAGTGATCATACTGGCGATTTGGTCAGTCGCATCACCTGTGCGTTTCGCCAATTGACGCACTTCGTCAGCTACAACTGCGAATCCGCGCCCAGATTCACCGGCTCTCGCCGCTTCAATCGCGGCATTAAGCGCAAGTAAATTGGTTTGTTCAGAGATGCTACTGATCACATTAACAATAGAACCGATTTCTTTTGTTTTTGCTTCGAGCTTTTGAATCTGCTCGACAGTATCATCCACAATCACTGCAATGCGCTCCATCTC
>JBCDMA010000082.1:0-13498 GCA_038744645.1 Pseudomonadota bacterium
CCTTCGACCTCATCATCTGCCTTGATACTCAGCGTTGCGCCTTTTTCGGGTGAAACAGCATCACCGGCAGAGTAGACGTTGCCATCAATGGTGACCTTGCCTTTTATAATGTGCAAATAGCCCACTCGACCTTCTTCTAGCATCAAATCCAGGTCCTCGCTTGCATTTAGCTTAACGCGCATCATCTGCATGTCCTGTTGTACGCTGATACTACCGTCGCTGCCCGTTGGCGTCACAAGGGGAGTCAATTTCCCATCTTGTTCAATCTGCTTTTGCTCATAACCTGGCGCAGTACTAAACACATTTGGTTGTATCCAAATTTGCAGAAATTTCACGCGATCGGTATTTGATGCGTTGTATTCACTGTGCACGACACCCGTACCTGCGCTCATTCTTTGCACTTCACCGGGTTTTACGACATGTTCGTTACCCTGGTTGTCTTTGTGCTCAAGTGCACCTTCAAGCACATAAGAGATAATTTCCATATCTCTATGGCCGTGTGCGCCAAATCCAGCACCGGGTGCTACCGTATCGTCATTAATGACGCGCAACGCAGAGATACCCATGTGTTTGTTGTCATAGTAATTTCCAAAAGAAAAACTATGCTTGCTTTGAAGCCAGCCAAAATTCGCTGCACCTCTTTCATTTGCTCGTCTAACATATTGCATATTTAATCTCCTGTTGTTTACTTTACGAAGACTATTATACTTCTAATAATTAGAATAATAACTGCAATATATCGCTTATAATATTCGATTAAATAGAATTTTAAAGAGCAGTAAATCTGTTCAATTTTGGATTCCATTTATTTCTAGTTTTTGTATTAAAAGAGTAAAGAATTTTATAAACATGAAGTACGATATCGGATAAATAAAAAACACTAACAGAATCCTTCTATAGCTCATGTACATTCCGCCGAAGTTTAAACAAACTGACACTGCGCAGTTGTACTCACTGATTCAAAAATACCCTTTTGCCACCATGGTCACGCATTCAGAAGCGGGTCTAGATGCGATTCATCTTCCATTGCTGCTGCGTAAAGAAGGCGAAAGCCATCAATTGGTCGGCCATATTGCCAAGGCCAATCCAGTTTGGAAAAGTTGTGACGGGCAACCGACGTTGATTGTGTTCAATGGTCCTGAGCACTACGTATCCCCAAACTATTACCCAACAAAGAAAGAGAATGGAAGGGCAGTACCTACCTGGAATTATGCCGTTGTGCATGTCAAAGGCACCATCCAATGCAGACACGACAAAGAGTGGTTGCAGGACGTCATCAATGAATTGACCAATACGAGTGAGCAAGCGCAAATATCCCCGTGGGCAATGGACGACGCGCCCGACAATTATATCGATAAGTTGTTGCAGGCGGTTGTTGGTATAGAAGTCTCCATCGAGGATATCCAAGGGAAATGGAAGCTGAGCCAAAATCAACCTGACATCAACAGAGCAGGCGTTTACGAAGGACTTTCAAAGAATACTGACGATAAAGCAAAGAAAATGGCTGAACTGGTTAAAAATGGAAAGCTCTAACGATGCTTTTGTAACGCGGGGCTTTTATCTACAGTAAATTTCAGTTCGAGATTTTTAGCACGGATCTTCAACATCGAACGATAATGAAACGACAAAATAGATTGATAAGAAATAACCTTTAACCTGATCACTAAAAAGACATCATGGCCGACATACAACACTTATTTATCTATGGAACACTGGCCCCGGGCAGAGTAAATCATCATGTCATGGAAGGTATTCCTGGCACTTGGCAAAAAGCAACGTTGAGAGGTGTTCTTTTTGAAGAAGGGTGGGGTTCTGATCTCGGTTGTCCAGGGATAGTGCCAGATGAAACGGCAGCCCCAGTTCAAGGCTATGTGTTTAGCTCAGATAAACTGCACGAACATTGGCGCAGACTAGATGAATTTGAAGGTATCGAATACATCCGGCAGAGCGTCACAGTCACGCTTGACTCTGGGGATGCACTTTCAGCCTATGTTTATGCCGTTAATAGTCCAACGTAGGTTTTTCCCTTCGCCTACATTTAAAGGAATTCAACACCTAAACAATCCAAATCATAGACAAAAACGTTTTATCAGATACAAGTCATTTGTCGGAGCCAAACGTATTTGCAGGATGAACCACAGCGCATAAATGGACGAGCGAGTCAGCAATTCTATACTTCTATCTTACCCGCTAGCTGCACTAGCAACAGTTTCATCCGAGTTGATTGCAAATTACGGCACCCAACACAATAACAACAACCGAGGTATCGCATGTTCAATCCGGACAGTAATGCATTGCTTACAATTAAACGTCTGGCGCTCGTCGTCTTGATATCGGCGGCTTTTCAACTTACCGCTAAGACAGTACAAGACATACCCATTATAAAACCAGGTGCGCCTGGGCAAGCATCGCAAACGCTTTCGGCAGAAGAAGCCATAAACCTAACGAACACCAGTTTCACTAAAGACGACGTTGTTTTCATGCAAAACATGATTCCACACCATGCTCAAGCCGTTGAGATGGGCGTGCTTGTCGCTGAGCGAACGAACAATCAGAGCATTATCGATATCGCCGGTCGAATCGAAAAAGCACAGGATGACGAAATCGATTTTATGCGTCGTTGGTTGCAAGAGCGCGGGCAGCAAGTCGAAATAGATCATAGCCATCATATGGATCACAGCATGATGGGCATGGCGACACCTGAGCAAATGCAAGCGCTTGCCGACGCCAAAGGTACTGACTTTGATGCGCTGTTTTTGAAACTGATGATACCGCATCACGAAGGCGCGGTGAGAATGGTTGAAGACTTATTGGAGCAGCCTGGGTCCGCCTACGACCCGGTGCTTTTTGATTTTCTAAATGATATTGTACAAACGCAAGAGGCAGAGATAGAACTGCTCGATAGGCTCCTAGCAGGATTATCAGCTGATCCAAGAGCGGGATTGGCGGCAGGATTTGATGATGCCGAAGAAGCAATATTGAACTTGCGTAAAATTACGACCCTTGCGAAACCATCGGGATTCTTTGACCCTGCGAACCCTGCCAACATTCCTCCCGTCGTTATTAAAGATGAAGACAAGGAATCAAGCGAAAAAGATGCACATGGTCATGATGCACATGATCACGATGGGGAACATGCGCATCACAGTGCAGACGACACTCGCGGCGAAGGCGATGTTCTACCAGGTGATGCGGAAACCAAAACCGAATATAGCGAGCGCTGGCCGCTATTGAGTTTTGCAAATACCGACATGGCATTTTCAGGCAACACGTTGGTAGCTGGGAATTATCATGGCTTCAATGTGTATTCGCTCGATAATAACGGCGTACCTGAATTAAAAAGCTCTATCGTTTGCCCAGGCGGGCAAGGCGACGTGTCAATCGCAGGTGATCTGCTGATCATGTCAGTAGAAGAGACCCGAGGACGAATAGACTGTGGCCTTGAGGGTATCGAACAGGATATCAGTGACGAGCGTTTTCGTGGATTGCGCATTTTTGATATCTCTGATCTAACGTTTCCCACGCAGGTGGGAATGGTGCAAACATGCAGAGGTTCACACACGCATTCCATCGTGTCAGAAGATGACGATACCGTTGTAGTTTATAATTCTGGCACGTCAATCGTCAGGGAAGGCGAGGAGCTTGAAGGGTGTATCGGCGAGGTTCCCGGAGATGAGCGCACTGCTCTTTTCAGGATAGACGTGATTGAAATACCCAAAGCCAATCCAGCCGACGCCAAAATCACCTCTAGCCCTGCGGTATTTGCCGATGAAGAAGGGCGCGTCGCAGGGTTGTGGTTAGGCGGCGATCATGGGGAAGGGACGCAAGAAACCCGGCCAACCGATGAATGTCACGATATTACTGTTTTTCCTTCGGCGAAGATTGCTGCAGGTGCGTGTTCCGGCAACGGGATCCTGTTGGACATATCAGATCCGCTCAACCCTACGCGTATTGATGATGTTTTGGATACTGGCTTTGCCTATTGGCATTCAGCGACCTTTAACAATGACGGCACAAAGGTCCTTTTTACCGATGAATGGGGCGGTGGTATGCAACCGCGTTGTAGAGCGTCAGATCCTATGAACTGGGGTGCTAATGCCATCTATGAAATCAACAACAATACGCTTGAATTCGCATCCTATTTCAAAATAGACGCACCGCAGTCAGCGACTGAAAATTGTGTTGCGCACAACGGATCTATTATTCCCGTTCCGGGCAGAGATATCTTTGTGCAAGCCTGGTATCAGGGCGGTGTTTCGGTCATTGATTTTACCGACGCAAGCGCGCCAAAAGAAATCGCGTACTTTGATAGAGGGCCTATTTATGCTGAAGAGGTCGTCCTTGGTGGCTATTGGTCTACATATTGGTACAACGGTAAAATTTACGGGACTGAAATTGTGCGCGGTTTAGATGTGTTTGGACTGATACCCAGCGAATACATTACTGAAAACGAAATCAATGCGGCGGCAATCGCGAACATGGGTGAGGTATTTAATCCACAAACGCAGTTTCAAGTGACTTGGCCGGCAGAACCAGTTATTGCAAAAGCATACTTTGACCAGCTACGGCGCGATCATGGATTGAAAAACCGAACCCATAAAAAAGCTATAAAAGCGCTTGAGCGTGCTGAGAAGTTACTCACTAACGATGAAAAAGACGGTAAGTTGGCGAAAAAGTTAGCGGATATGGTTGAGTCCATCAAGCTGTCTTCAGAAAGTGCTTTGGCAAACAAACGCGTCGCTGAGCTTAAGGCAGTTGTCGATGAGATATCTGGCAAAATTGGCTAGTGGAAAAAATTCAATCCAGCGAGAGCTATCAGTTTGGTCGCCCTGGGGCTTTTGGAATTGCGCGCCTCTATGCTCAACTATATTAATGCGAATCGTTCTTATTACAACTTTTGTATCAGGTTGGCATATTTTCAGCCGTGATGTGATAGCTTCTCTTAAAGTTTATCCTTTGCTAGTCTCGAGAATTAACCAATTGACAAGAGATGTAAACGTTGTATCACAAAATAAGACAACCGATAAGGTTCAGTTCTTAACGTCAATGTTTTCTGAATTTGCAGATGAATTGGTCGCGACTATTCGAAAATACTTTGGTAGTGGTCCCCCTCCGCCAGAGGATGTTGCCCAGAACGCGTTCACTAAATTAGTGGAAATGCCAACGCACTGCCACATAGACAATCCTAAAGCCTTTTTATTTAAGATCGCTTTTAACGATCGACGAAGAAGCATAAAGCAGGTGAAGGAAACGCAAGATTTTATTGATTCGATTCTTCATCGGCAATCCAATGCAGAGGACGCTCACTCGCCAGAGAAGTTACTGCAGCTGAATCAATCGGTTGAGCATATGAATACAAAACTCAATCAGTTATCGGAACGGCACAAGGAAATCTTGTTTCGCAGTCGGCTTCTGGGACAAACGTATCAAGAGATATCTGATATTACGGGTTTGAGTGTTCCGACCATTTCACGTAATCTAAACTTCGCTATTAACTCACTGAAGCGAAGCGAAGAATTATCCGCTTCAATAGACACCAACAGACGGTTCGCGTGATCATGAGGATTGAAAATTCAAAGAATGCCGAAGCAAAGGCGACCGACTGGTTGGTCAAACTCCATGCTGGGGCACTTGATGACGCCGTAAAACAAGATTTTGCTAATTGGATTGGTAAAAGTGAGAGCAATAAACGCGCTTTTCTGCGCGCCGAGAAAGTATGGACGATAGCTGGATATGCTGACCAGTTAATATCGACATCATCTCGATTGGTAAATACCAGTGCGGGCCAACCCGATAGATTCAATGCAATTCGTGAAAATTGGAAGACTGCGTTAGCCGCTTGTTTTGCGCTGATTGCTGTTGCGTATTCTGTGATGTTTTTAAACAAAACGCATAATGAATTACCGCAATCTGAAATGTTCACGACCGCCATTGGTGAAACAAGCACGTTTACGCTAATGGATAATTCTGTCGTTACTATGGATTCTAATACAAGGCTTGCACTCGTGTACGACAAGGACAAACGGAAAGCCTCACTGTTAAAAGGTAGGGTGAAGTTACTTGTGACTCATGACAAACAAAGGCCATTTGAATTAACTGCGGGCAATGCGAAAGTATTGGTAACCGGCACTGAATTTATTGTGCGGCGAGGGGACGCAGTTACCAATATCAGTGTATTGTCAGGCAAAGTTAATGTTTCATCTCACCACAAAAGCACAAATGTGTTAGCGATGAAAAGGCTTGAGCAGCAAGAAGCGGTTTCAATTAATGCAGAGGGTGCTATTTCTGAGATGCCTTCCATCGATCTCTTGCGTGCAACAAGTTGGACAAGAGGACGGTTTCATTACCAAAACACAAAGTTCAAAGAAGTACTGTTTGACATTAACAATGCTCAAAACAAACATTACGTTGTCTTTGATTCATCTATCAACGAGCTAATAGTGTCCACTGATTTTAGCAAAGAGCAAATTGACGCTTTTATTCTGGGCTTTGCTGAAGTTCACAATTTGTCTCTAAACGATAATCTTGGTCGCATAATTATCCACCGCCAATAACCTCGTTTAATTCTCTGTTGTACCTCTGTTATTTACGACTATGACAGTTTTGGCTGAGGAAGATATGCTCTTAAAGAAGAGCATTCTCAGCCTATCTCACAGCTCCAATTCACAAGAACTTTTAAAAAAAACTAAAAAAAATGAAAAATTTTTCGTGATCTCGCCTCTTTGTTAGTGACGACTTTTTCAAACACATGGAATAACAAAAATTAGGTCACCAACATTATGAATAACTTGCTGTACAAGATGCTATTTTGCATTGGTTTTATCTTCTGCTCGTTTGTTGTCACTGCCAACGATAATAAACAATCATTAACCCTAACTGCTCAACGTCTTCCTGACGCTATTGCGCTGTTGTCACAACAAATAAATGTAGTTGTGATCACAAATGCAAAAGATGCTGATGATTTCATATCTAACAGTATAGATGGCGAATTTACGCCCCTTGACGCCTTACGTGCTCTTATCAAAGGTTTACCACTTCGCGCTGATGCATTGGAGAGTGGGGCGTTAGTGATAAACGATTTACAGGATGATGTAACCGCAGAAACGTCTGAAAGTATCTTGGAACTGCGGTCCTATGATGAAAACATTGAAAAAATTTCGATAGTTGCAAAAAGAGCCAGTCAATCAAGGAGTATCAGCTTGGGCTTTTTTGGTTCGAGAGATGCCTTTTCGACACCCTATTCGATTCAATCGTTCTCATCTGATGACTTACTGGTGTCAAACTTGGACTCATTGTCTGATTTTCAGCGGCTTGATCCAACGTTGGCGACGTCGTTTGACAGTTACACAGTGGATATTTCGGCGCGCGGTTTTCCTTTGGCGAATGAGAGCGTCAGGCTTGACGGCGCGCCCACGGGAATGGGCGTTATTATACCGCTTGAATTTCTAGAACGCACAGAAGTATTAAAAGGCGCTAATGGGTTTCTTTACGGGTTTGCCTCGCCCGGAGGAACCATTAATTCAGTAACAAAACGTCCAGCCTCCGATTTTTTGCTAAATGGTGGCTTGCGGCATACCGAAGATAGTGCAGTAAGAGGTTTCGTTGATGTGAGTAACCAACTTGCTGATCACGAGTTGGGTTTTCGCCTGCAAGGCTTATTTGAAAACGGCACAGAAAAGTCTCGAGATATCGACCGAGAAGTAACGGCATTTCACGCATCCGCCGTCTGGACGCCATCCGACAACCTGCTGATTGATGCAGACTACTTTTTTCAAAACAGTAAGTCATTTGGCGGTTATGCCGAACCTATTTGGAGTCTCGGCGATCCATCCGTGTCGATATTGGATCCAGAAATTGTCCTTGATAATCAACACAAACAAGACTGGGAAGTGCTTCCCTTTGACTCTGAAGCCTATGGTGCTAGCGTTACTTATGCGTTTTCAGACAATTGGACACTTCAATTTCGCTTTAGGCAGTCTGAGACCATACAAGATTTCACCAAAGCCGCTTTTTTGATCCCCGCAACCGACAGCACATTTAATGCCTTTGTATTTAGTTCCGGCACTGGTGAGAAGTTTACCCTTTACCAAGGCATAATCAGCGGTCTTATTGACACTGCCAACGTCACTCATGAGATTAACTTGGTGGTGGATAATCAAATCTTTAAACAATCAATCCCCCTTGGCGGCACATTTGATTTTGCTGCGTTTAACGAACCCTGGGATAGCGATTTTGTCCTTACGGAACCTGCAATTGATTCGATTGACCCTTTTGTCGATGCGCGCGAAGAAACGCAATTAGGTGCTGTTCTTTCAGACGCAATGACATGGAATGATTTGACGGTCATTGCTGCTATAAGGACCATATCTTATGAAAAGGAAGAATTTCTTAGCGGCCTTCCTCTAGTAGAAGAAGATGAGGTGCTGCCTAGCCTTGGCGTATTATATGCGTTCACTGATGCATGGTCAGCATACAGCTCGTATGCGGAAAACCTTGAAAGAGGTACCTTCACTGGTTTGCTTACCGCAAATCCCAATCAACAGTTACCGCCGGTTGAAAGCCAGCAACTAGAAGTGGGTGTAAAAGGCGTGTTTGAGAACGACTCATTGTTCTCAATTGCACTATTTGATCTAAAAAGAGACTACGAATACATAAACGCAGACAATTTTTTTGTCAGTGACGGAGAACAACATCATCAAGGACTTGAAGTGCTATATAAAGGAACATTTTTCGATAGTCTTTCCGTTAATGTGGGAGGTTACTGGATAGACGCAGATGTTCAAGACTTGTCAAATCAGGACGATTTGCGCCCTACCAACATACCAGACTTTCAATTAAGTACCAGGCTGGACTATCGAGTAAGCAGTGCCATTCGCATCTTTGGTGGCGTGTTTCACAGTTCCGATAAAGAGCTGGATATCCCAAATAATCGCACTATTGACAGCTACACGATTGTGGATGTTGGGGGATCATACACGTTTGAATACAACGACACTGACTTTACTTTGGTTGCGGGGGTTCAAAATCTCTTTGATAAGGCCTATTGGCAAAGCCAGTTCTCCATTGGTGCACCACGCACATTAACGCTTCAATTATTAGGGAGTCTGCAATGATACCTGTCATCGCTTGGTTGAACGTTTGTGTATTTCGGTTGCTGACTTTTAGCAGGAGGTAATTATGAGTTTTGGCTTATCTGTAACTAACTTAAAAAAAACCTATCCAAACAGTGTTAACGCTTTGGCAGGAGTAGACTTGCAAATCAACCCTGGTCTGTATGGGTTGCTCGGGCCCAACGGGGCAGGCAAAAGCACACTGATGCGCACTCTGGCCACATTACAACAGCCCGACTCTGGTCGAATCGAACTGGATGGCGTGGATGTACTGGCTAACCCTGACCATTTGCGTAGCCAACTCGGCTACCTGCCACAACACATTGGGGCTTATCCGGGTGTTAGTGGTCGTGCAATGATGGAACGTTTCGCCTGGCTAAAAGGTCGTACTGAATCCAATATCCGCCGTCAGGAAATCGAGCAGCTGCTTGAAAAGGTCAATCTCAGTGATGCAGCCCATCGAGCAGTATCAGAATACTCCGGCGGCATGTTGCGTCGATTTGGGATTGCATTGGCTCTGATTGGCAAACCGCGTTTATTAATTGTTGATGAACCTACCGCTGGGCTCGATCCCAGTGAGCGCAATCGCTTTCATAGGGTATTGGCAGATGTCGCTGAAGATGCAGTGGTGCTGTTATCAACCCATATCATTGAAGATATTGAGAACTTATGTACGCGCTTGTCGATTCTGACTCAAGGTCGTATTGTCGCTGTGGGATCGCCCAAGGAACTGACGGCGCCGCTTAATGGTAAGCTTTGGACCAAAATTGTACCCAAGGGCGAGGTCTTACCGACAGATGCGCTGCGTATCCTTGCTCACCCCGATGGCTATCGAGTGATCACTGTCAGCAATGGTACTCCCTCGGATTCGTTTAAGCCGCACACTCCAAGCTTGGAAGATGCCTATCATCTGGCCTTGGCTAAAGCAGATAGGGAGCTTGTCGCATGAATTCAGTCTATCTGGCCGAATTTCAACACGAAGTCCGCTCAGGATTTCGGGGACCAATGTTCCCTGTTGTTGGAATTGGGTTGGCGCTTTACGTACTGATAATGCTTGCCAGCTCAGATCAAATGCAAAACATGGGTGCTACTGGTATCCCAAGAAATGCGGCTTATCTAATCTACTTGCTGACCACGGGCATGTCATTATGGCTATTCTTTATTTGGGCTTGGGTGTTTGGCCGAGCTGCACTGCGCGATCAAAGTGTGAACCTGCATGAGAATGTGTTTTGCGCGCCGGTCTGCATCACACGTTTATTGATTGCGCGTTATTTAGGTGCCAGTGTGGTTGCTTTAGCGCTCGGTGCGATCTTGCCATTAAGCATTCTATTTAGCCCAATGTTGGCCTATTTAGGGTTTGTTACCCCTGATCTTGTGGGGCCAACACCTCTGTTGCCAATGACATGGAGTCTAATTGTATTCATTCTGCCAAGTATGTTCGGGATGGGCGCCATATTATTCGCAGCAGCACTTAAAACACGGTCTATTGCAGGACCTTTTGCTGCATCCGCTATCATGATGCTCATTTGGATGGTTGGTATCGTGATCCTTAGCAGTAGTGGTATGAGTGATTTTGTCGCTACTTTGTTTGATCCAACCGCTTATGCAGAAGCTGAACTGCAAACGTTAGCTTGGACGCCAGCGGAGAAAATCAATGGCATCATGGTGTTGTCACCCGCTCTTATTGCCAACAGACTGCTTTGGTGTCTTTTACCCGTCGTGATTATGGTTTGGATGCTTCGAAACATACAACGGGAAAGTCTTGTATTAGAGCGCAGTCGCAGAAAGAAAAAGCAAAGCGTCAAGCGAACTTCTTCAAAAGTTATCATAGATAAACCTCTGCCATCGTTGGGCCGACCTAGTTGGTGGCGCGCTACCTTGCGTGAAGCAACTTGGCAGTGTCGAATGTCTTTCCAGAATTGGGGAATATTACTGGCACTTGCACTACTGGTGGTCACTGGTGTATTCGGCGCTACGCTGCACATGTCGCAACATGGTGACGGCCCTTTGTCGCCGAGAGCAGAAGTATTATCACCTTTATTGATGCAGTTCTTTTTCGTATTCGTGTTGTTTTTTGTTGCCGGTTTCGTTGGAATATTGGCCCGAAGAGATTGGCAGCCCGGCTTTGACGAAATGTTCGATGCCACTGTGTCACCAATCGGTATTCGGGTCATTGGTCGGATAATCGCAGCGGTAATGCTTACTCTGACGTTTACGCTGACACCCGTATTGAGCGCCTGGACGGTCATGGCGATTGCTGCCCCATCAGTCAATTGGCTCACCCCATTGCTTTATAAGTTGCTCATCTTTACGCCACCCATGCTGGAAGTATGTGCCATTACTCTACTGGTACACAGCCTCATCCGCCGCGCTGGTACCGCTCATGCTGTCACCATTATGTTTGGGTTTATTGCTATCCTTAATCACGAATCAAATCTCATCACTTATCCACCTGGGCAAATAGTTGTGCCCGCTCATATATCTCTTTCATCCCTAAGTGGCTGGCAACCCTGGCTGGCGGGGGTGTTGACTCTGGATCTGCTTAAACTTGCAATGGCATCCATTTTTGTGGCACTCGCTTGGTTAGCGTGGCCCAGAGGCAAAGACTTAGGATTTAAGCAAAGGTTGAACATTGCCTTGCCTCGGCTTAAAGAAGGCGCGGGTTTGCTCGCATCGGTTGGGCTGATTGTTTTTGTTGGTTCAGCTATCGTGCTGCATGATCGATTGGTGAAACACGGAGAATACGTCTCCAAATCAGATCAAAAAGCGGCTGATGCGGCTTGGGAGAAACATTGGTGGCAAAAAGGCACGGCCTTTGCGGTTGAGTCCGGCCAAGTAGATATGGTAATTGACCCAAGTGTCCGACAGGCACAAGCAACCTGGTCGTTACAGGGCGTTAAGGCAGAAGAAGGAAAACTTACCGGCAGCCTACCCCATGGCATCAAAATCAGCGAAATAATGGTCGATGGTCACACCGCAGAGGTTCAAATCATCGAAGATCAATTCGGAATCGATCTGGGTTCTTGCCCAACGATTGGCTGCGATTTGACGCTGACTCTCAATGCTCACTTTAAAGATTGGCCCAGTGATATTACACCCAGCTGGCTTCATTCTTCTGGAGTGTGGTTAAGGGCGCAGGACATTTTGCCCACCTTTGGACTGGATCCAGAGCGACCGCTTAAAGTCGCTGCGGATCGAGCAGCATTTGGTTTACCACCGAGACCAGAGGTTAAAGTCAGTCGTGCTTTGGCACCAATTTCTGGTGTAGCACCAGTAGGAGAATGGCGCTGGTCCGTGCGCTTTGAACAACAGGGTGTCAGTATTAGTCAGTCGGGTCGGCTCAATGGCCCACTGGATTTTGCCGTCGTTTGGTTACCCAAAGCACCTTTGCAGACGCAGAGTGCTTCTCAAATCTTGTGGCATAGTCAGGATCACCAGCAAGTAGCTTTAGACATTGCCGAAGATTTCCAGCTTACAAGCCAATGTGTTGCAAATTTGCTTGGTGAACAGTCGTTGGTTGAGCATATTATTCAAAGCCCAAGACAACTAGGTGACGTAGAGATGCATGGCTCTGCACTTTGGTTACCTGAACACTTAGGTTGGGACGCGCGTGGAGACGGATTTGCGCGGTACCATCGCCGTGCTCGCATTGCAACCGCGTTGGCGCATCAACAACTGGGACGTGAAGCCAATTTGCGTGGTGAAGCTGGCGTGCAATGGCTGTTAACAGGCGTGCCCGGTTGGGTGGGCCTTGAGTGTGTGCGTCAACTTGATGGTCAATCTGCATGGGTGGCGTTACAGCAGTGGCACAGTGATCAAGTGATTGCTGCGATGGGAAATCTTTCGGCGCCAGTGGTAGCGGTCTCAGAGGCAGGAAAAGCAAGCTGGATAGAATCCTACACAACCTTAGTAACCGTCAATCTGGCGGCTAAACTGGGGCCTGTCGAGATGGCCGACAAGCTAAAACAGATCACCCAAATCCTAAATCAGCAAATCACCATGATCGACGCTTTAGCGAAAGTGATGGGAAGCGACACCGCAGCTAAACTGATGGGATTGCCAATTGCGTCTGACATTGCGCTGGTTACTATCGACAATCAATCGCAAATAAAAGGACAACGCTGGCAATGGCAAGCAGGCGGTTGGCAGGCAATTAGTGCCCCTGATGTCGTCACCAAAGTGTCACAGGCGACACCTGTTACCGCACCCGGTCAGTCCGTTTCTCTTGATAGTGGCACGACATTAGATACCGATAGCCAATTTACCGTGCTAGACAGTTGGCCCACATTAGAACGCACCCCGAGTAACAACCTTTTGCGGTCGGAATAAATGAACAGCAGAATCCGCACAAGTAACTAAGGAATTCGAATGAGAGACCAACAATCATC
>JBCDMA010000083.1:0-13469 GCA_038744645.1 Pseudomonadota bacterium
CTAGCGCGCATGCATTTGGCCATTGAGCGATACGATCCGACTTCAGTTCTATGCTTAGGTGATAGTTTTCACGATGGCAATGCGTTGCAGCGCATGGATGATGCACATATCAAACGACTCAATGAGATGATTCAGCAAACTCGGGATTGGATATGGATATTGGGGAATCACGATCCGCTCATACCTGACATTATAAAAGGACGTCGAGAGACTGAGATCCAGATGGAAGAAATATGCTTTGCTCACGAGCCATGCACCGATACCTTGCTATCTGGACAGCTTATGCTGTTTGGTCATTTTCATCCCAAGGCATCTGCTGTCATTGCGAGACACAAGGTGGTTGGCAGTTGCTTCGTGAATGCAGATTCGTTTTTCATCATGCCCGCATTTGGCAAGTATACCGGAGGGCTTTCGGTGAAAGATGATGCCATTCAATCATTGCTCAACGGTGCGGCACCAAAGCTCTATCTGACCTATAGTAAAAAGATATATTGCGTTTAAAGAGGATATTGATATGACAAATGCCGAAAAACGAGTGGTTATCATCGGTGCCAATCGAGGTATTGGATACGAACTTTGCAAGCAATATGTTGAAAAGAGTGATGTGGTTATTGCTACATGTAGAACTGCAAACGAAGCACTAAAATCACTGAATTGTGACGTTATTGAGGGTATAGATGTTGCCGATGACGAATCGATTGAACAACTTGGCGATAAAATTAAGCATAGGCAAATTGATATCCTCATTCATAACGCAGGCATTTTAGCATCGGACCATATGGAAAATATCGATTTTGCAAGTATGCGTCGACAGTTTGAAGTAAATTCGCTGGGTCCTTTGCGCACGATTTTAGCGCTAAAAGACAAACTGGGTGAAGGCTCGAAAGTGGGTATTGTCAGTTCACGTGTCGGTTCCATTGATGACAATGATAGCTCAAATAATTATGGCTATCGGGCATCAAAAACTGCCGTAAATATGATTGGTAAATGTTTGAGTATTGACCTGAAACCTAAAGGGGTAGCCATTGCATTGCTTCACCCAGGATATGTGCGTACTGAGATGACACATCATCGTGGGCTTATTGAAGCAGACGAATCAGCAGCGGGTCTTATCGCGCGTATACAAGAGTTAACTCTAGAGAATACAGGATGTTTTGTGCATACCAATGGAGAGGTACTTCCTTGGTAATTGCCGGAAAATGTGCGCACGATCACGTCTAATAGCATCTATTTATCAACAGACAAAACGCATAATTTACACACTACTTTGAACGCTAGTTTGAACACGTTGCTTGTGTTTAATTTGGAAAGTTTTATTGACACCCTTGTATTTGGTATTCAATACCTAAATTTTTATTAATGTAAGTTTCTTCGTTGTAACCAGTACTAATAGTATGCGAAATGTCTCGCACACAACATGCGTATAAGACGCAGTTAAAACGGAGAAGATTATGATAATCAAATCAAATTTATTTAAAGCGCTCGCGGGTACGGTGTTGTTGTCTGCAGCAGTCGTCGCCAATGCTTCTATTCCAACAGCAGCAAGCCAAGCGCTTATAGATCAGGGCAGCATACTTACATCAGAAAATTATGCGAGCGAGTTCAACGTGAGTGCACCGACTGAAGGTTCGCGATTAGTATCTAACGTTGTCACAAAACGCAACATACTGACATCAAACTATTTGGCATCAGTGGTATCTGACGAAAGCACACGCGTTGTGCCGATTCCAGAGTTTGAAGATGAGATTGACGCGACAATTACAGATGAAAATATCTTGTCTTCCAAGTATCGCGCGATTGTTTCATCACAAGGCGAATAATCGTCTGTAACAAACAAAGAAGTGGTGATCATGTTCTGCGAGAGACGCTGATGATAACCTGTTGTGGTTAAGACAGGTTATCCGTCAGACGTCATTCAACGCATCGGATGCAGTCCGCTTCATCTTCATTTGTATCTCATACTACTTGAGATGACGTCCACCATTTAAGTGTAATACTTGACCTGTGATGTATTCACTTGCTATCAGAAAATTAACGGCCTTTACCGCTTCTTGCGCACCTGGTACGCATTCTAAAAGCGACCTTTTTAGCGCTCTTGAGCGATATTCGTCGTCATCCCATTCGTTAAACATCACCAGGGCTGGTGCGACGCTATTGACTTTTATTTTTGGCGAAAAGAGTTGTGCAAACGATAGTGTGAGATTGTGCAGGGCTGCTTTGCTTGCTGCATAGGCGATATGTTTTTTACTTCCTTTTTCTTGTACATAGTCGGTCATATGAATAATGTCGGTGAACATACTGTCACACTGCTCCAACATCGGTTGGCAGGCAAAGTTAATTTGGTAAGGCGCGTTGGCATGCACTTGCATCATGCGCACAAATAACTCATCTATACAATTGGTTGAGCTTTCTTGTCCCCAGTCTGATGCATTGTGAATGATTGCCCTTAGTGATGACACCTTGGATTTTAGTGTTTCGATAAATCCAGCAATTCCTTGGCTACTTGAAAAGTCTGCCTTTATTATCATTGCTCCATTTTTCGATAGCTCATTAATTGATGGTTTTTCGCTGCGATATGTTATAATCACCGACTGATTTTGATTTAATAAGTCCTCGGCTATTGCTAAACCGATTCGCTGAGTTCCGCCCGTTATTAGTATTGGTGAGCTCATTGTATCAACCTGTTTTCATTGCGTAATCAACTGTGTAATTCAGTGTAGACCACACCCGATAAATCACACCAACTTGCGTCATATTAGAATGTAAACTAGCTTATTATCATGTCATTTTTTTAATGAACTCCAGTGTCAATACAGGCGTACTAAAGGCCAAGTGAGTGAAAATAGGACAATTATGTTAGCTAAAGAAGCTATATTAATGCACAAAGCGAAAAGCGGTATAATAAGTGAACAAGCGCAGCTCGTTCGCGATGCCCTTATCGATGCAGGATTGGAAACACCGATGGTCGAAAACCATCTTTCCGACGAGGAAAAGCGGATAAAAATTCAAGCGTCAATGCTTGATATTATGAACACGCTTGGGCTCGACTTAAGTGATGATAGTTTGCAGGATACGCCGAGGCGTATAGCAAAAATGTACGTTGATGAAATTTTTAGTGGTTTGGACTACACCAAGTTCCCCAAAATCACGCAGATCGAAAACAAGATGGCGCTAGACCAGCCTGTGCAAGTCTCAGAAATCAGTCTTACTTCAACGTGTGAGCACCACTTTGTCACTATCGATGGTACTGCGAGTGTTGCATACATTCCCAAATCAAAAGTCATTGGATTGAGTAAGATAAATAGACTTGTTGCTTTTTTTGCTCAACGACCGCAAGTACAAGAGAGATTGACACAGCAGGTAATGATTGCGCTGCAAACGTTGACTGAATCGCAAGATGTGGCAGTAATGATAAATGCTAAACACTATTGTGTGAAAGCTCGAGGAATAAAAGACACTAACTCTTATACGAAAACATCTTCGTATGGTGGCGTATTTAAAACGGATAGACACTTAAGAAAAGAGTTTTTAGTCGGTTAAATTAACATTTTACAAAAGAAAAAAGCCTTATATTTTATAAGGCTTTTTTTATGAACATTTCTAACTATTGATGCATTACGATGCTGGTAAAATGACACTGTCAATTACGTGAATTACACCATTGCTCGCTTCAATATCAGTGGCAACGACTTGAGCTTCGTCAATCATTACGGTTTCGCCTTCTACTGTCACAGAGATGTCTTGTCCTTGTAGAGAAGTCGCTGATTCTACGTTTACAACATCCGCAGCTTTAACTTTACCGGGTACGACGTGATAGGTTAACACTGATACCAACATGTCTTTGTTTTCTGGCTTCAACAAATCTTCAATAGTGCCAGCGGGTAGTTTCGCAAATGCTTCATTAGTAGGTGCAAAAACAGTGATTGGGCCATCACCTTTCAATGCATCAACCAAGCCTGCCGCTTTTACAGCAGTAACTAGCGTTGAAAAGTCCGGGTTAGACGCGGCAATATCTACAATATCTTTCTTAGCTTTTTTACCGTATTCACCAGCAAATGCCGAAGCAGATAAAACCACTATTGCACTCAAAACGATTGATTTTAGAGCGACTAGACGCATATTAATTTTCCTCAATGTTTAAAATAAACGTTCCAATTTTTGTGTGTGTCGCTGCTTATACGGCATGGTCAACACTTGGTTTCACCATTAATTTTGTTTAATAAGATTTACTGTTTTTACGGATTTTTCTATGTGCCTATGGAACTTTTTTCCGTCGCACGTTGGCAAGCATTTAAGTATAGGCAAAGCCGTCACATGATTAAACTAGCGCGCGACGAGATGATTTGGCAGATTGTTGATCAGATGAATTGTCTAGCGTTGCGTTTTATAATGTTATTGATTTTACATGTCTTCTAGCGTTTCAAAGAAGTCTGCCAACAATACATAAACATTTGTTAGTTGCGTCTCGAGCCTACCTGGAAAGGCTTCGTTAAGTACGTCAAGCCTATCGAATTCGCTGTGCCAGATCCGGCCCCATTTCTCTTCTGATGGGCGATCGCATGCAGAGAGTGTCGCTTCTTCAAAACACGACCACATTGCGGGATTGATAGTTTGAGAGTACCCGTCTTGACCCCCTTGACCAGCAATATCAAAGTTTGTTGCCTCGATGTGAACTATTGGGATCCCAGCGCAGGCAAAGGGGCTGTGATCGGACCAATCGCCTGTTTCGCCCGCGGGAAACTCATCATTACCGGAATGCTTTTTAAATGGAAGCGTAAGCGCATTTGCATGTACGAGCAGCGCATCGCGCCATTTAGGATCTGCTTTGAAATTAGAAGCATCATTATCGCAGCGATAGCCTGCTGTTTTTGCACTATGGATATATTGGTAATCGCCACCAGTGATGGAATCCAAGTTAATCATGCCGAGGATGTTTTCTTTGCTTAATAAAGTGGTCGTCTCATCATCTAGGGATTCAACGAAGTGTTTGGCGCCGTTCAAGCCGACTTCTTCAGCGCCAAAAGCGATAAAAACAAACCCAGTTTTCACTGCTGGCAATGATTTTAGGTGACGCGCTAGTGCTATCATTAAGCCCACGCTGCCAGCGTTATCTATCACGCCCATGCTCCCAGTGGATGAAGGTACTGAGTCGTAGTGTGAGCCAATGATCAAAGTTTTGTCGCTTGTGCCTTGTATGGTAGCAATGACATTCTGGGATTTCTGAGGTTCGCTTTGCTCATTAAAAATGCGTTCAAATGGTTGCGTTATGACGGGTATGTTGAGTTTTCTAAATTCTTCTTCAATCCAGCGCGCCGCCGCTTTTTCTTCATCAGACGCGGCGATTCTAGGTCCGATACCGGATTCACCTGCAAGCGACTCAATATGCGACATGATCATGTCTATCGGGACGTCTGTGGTTTGTTTTTCTGACGCAAATGTAAAGGTAATTGGAAAGATGAATAACAAGCCGGTGATTATTTTTTTTAGCATCATTACGCTCTGTTTTCGGTTAACAAATTCGCGTCAAATCTGAAATGCCGAATGGTCTGCGCTGCCGACCATTCGGAAGATGTTATTTTTTAAAGCTATGCTATCTATAGGCGCAATGTGGTTTCAACACGTTGTCCATTGTGATTGTCTGCGATGGCTTTAATTATTAACGCTGTGTCGAGCTGTTCTTCCGACAGAATCGCTCTATAGGGGTAAGTGTAGTCAGTGGCAAAAAAAGTTTCATTACCCTGCGCATCTATTGCATAAAATGATACCGCCATTTTCTCAAATACCGCGCGTTGATCAGTTGCTACGTCAACATTGATAAAAGCGCGCTGTTGCTCTTTGTAAATGGGTGACAGTGTCACTTCTTTTATTTCTATAAAAGGGAGCGGTTGCGTTGAGCGAATAAGCGAATAACTCAACTTGGGTAAAGTGACGGATAACATGCCCTCTGAAACAGCAGCATCATAGCCGCTAATCGTCGAATACTCAGGTGAATCTACATCAAAGCTAACAATCATCTCTTCTGAACTGAAGTTGAACACTGCAATATATTCATGCATGTCATCCGAATCAACGCGAGAAAAAGCATAAATTGAATTGTCAACGTCGATGAAACGGTTGTGATGCTCACCTCGAGAAAGCGCAGAATGTGCCGTTCGGATTCGCGCTAAGTCAGCAAGTTTTTGATAGATTGGATGGGTCTGGTCAAAATTATCAGATACTGTAGTTTTGTCCGTGCCAATTAGATTGTTGTCGTTGTATGACTCAACTTGTGATGGGTCCATGTTTTCACGCGAACCCACATCACCAGCGTCGCTTGCAAAACCTTGTTCATCACCGTAATACACGACAGGAATGCCTCGAGAAAAGTACATAAAACTGTGCCCGAGGATACTTCTCGCAAGCCTTTCTTCTTCATCAATATTCGGAAATCCTTGATCAATGAACATACCCGTGCGACCTGCGTCATGATTTCCTATGAAATTCATGAGTTCCAGTGGGGTTGAATCATGGTCGCGATAAAAGTCATCTTCGTTAAACAAGTTGGCAAGTCGTCCAACATCCATGCCAGTAAAGAGCGCGTCTTTGACGTTAAAGTGAAATCCAAAATCAAGTACTGAAGGCATCTTCCCTGAAGTAGTAAACGTTGATAAAACACCAGGGTTTCCATCGTATACCTCACCGAAAATAAAAAACTCGGGAATGCCAACCGATTGCGCGTGATTAATAATTGCAGGACCGAAAACTTGCCAGAATGATAAGTCGACGTGCTTTACAGTGTCGATTCTGAATCCATCAGGCTTAAACTCACTGATGAGATTGTTAAACACCTCAATCATGTTTTGTTGTACTTCAGGAAGGCCGGTATCAATATCATCTAAACCCGAAAAATCACCGGTAATAACGCTTTCGCCTGACCAAGTCGAGTCGCCTTGATTGTTGTATATCGCTATATCATTTAACCAAGCGGGTACTTTTGCATTCTTTTCATCTTCAAGAATAAAAGGTGTGTAGGTATCTCCGGCGGATAGCTGTGCTTCTGTTTTGAACGGGCATTTAGGCGATTCTTCATCAATAAATAGGCCCTGTTCATTATGACATTCTTCAAACTTAATGATGTCTGCAGTGTGGTTAGTGATGATGTCGAAGTAGACTTTTATGTTCCTCTTATGCGCGGCATCAATAAGGCTTTTTAGATCATCGTTGGTGCCAAAGTGCGGATCGATTTCTGTGAAATCGACAACCCAATAACCATGGTGCGCAAAACCATCTTGTTGAATTGCTTTGTTTCTGAGAACAGGCGTCATCCAAATGGCTGTGATCCCGAGTTGTTCTAGATAGTCTAATTTCGCTTCCACACCTGCAATATCGCCACCGTGAAACCCTTTTATGTGTGTCGGGTCAAAGCCACCGAAAGAAATGGGTTTGTTTGGATCACCATTATCATTATTGGGATTACCGTTGTGAAAACGGTCAGGCATGACGAAATAGAAAATCTCGTCTTTGATATCACGCTCTAAATAGTTTGGTAGCTGTTGACTGACAGATAACGCACTTTGGGGTTTTGTCGATGGTTTTTCAGGTTTGCTGTCTGCGTGTAATGCAGCGTTTTCTGATACAACGTCTTCGTCTTGTAGCTTTGTGCAACCTGCGCTCAGCATAAGAACAAAAAGCGCGGTCGCGATAATATGAGTATGGGTTTTCATTAACGTGTCCTGTTTTAATCGCTATGGAACGGCAGCGCCGCGTCGAGTTTGCAAAATGAGATACCAATCGTCGCGCGACAAAGTGACGGTAGTTGCTTTGCTCAGTTCTCTGATTCTGTCTGGTTTTGTGGTGCCGATGAGTGGTTGAATACTTGCTGGATGTCGCATTAACCAAGCAAGCACCAATGCTCCTGAGCTCACTGCATACTTTTCAGATAGTTCCTCTAAAAGTCTTGCAGTGTTTGCTATGCAGTTATCGCTGTGCTGCAGATTGGCGAATTGCCCTTGCGCAGTAGCACCCCATGCTTGCAGCTGTATCTCTTTTTGCATGCAATATTCCAATGTACCTCGAGGGAAGAAAGACGCAGAATTCATTGTGCTGTTCGTCGTAATACCGTCTTCAATAAAACCGTGATGGAGCAGGCTCATCTCAAGTTGGTTTGCAATAATAGGCATGTCTAGATATTGTTCGAGCATAGCCATCTGACCCGCGTGCATATTGGACACGGCAAGATAGGTAAATTTATCTTCATGCCAATAATGATTCAAGCGAGCGGCCAATGCTTGTGCTTCCATTAATGGATCGGGGCGATGCAAGAACAGCACATCCAACTTTTCTATCTGCAGTCGTTCAAGGGATGCATCAATGGCACTAGCAACATATTCAGGGCTAAAATCGTATTGGTTGACGGCATATGTTGGCGCTAACTTAATGCCAACCTTGCTTTGAATATAGAGCTGCTCTGCCAGCTTTGGTGATTTCTTTAGTACTCTGCCAATAACCGCTTCTGCTTTGCCAAAGGTGTAGATATCGGCCAAATCAATTACGTTGATGGCGCACTCAATACAGGTTTCAAGAATGGCGTGTGTAGCCTTTTCGTCCTTGATTGAAATTGGGTTGTTGTTCCATTCTCCGCCAAGGTGCATGCCACCATAGATTATCCTAGACGCATCACTCATGAGTTTTTTAAGTGGAAACATTGTTTTTTATATTGAGCTTGTAGGGTTGTGAAAATTTAACACAATAGTAACAAAAGGGAGGTGGCTGACCGCATTGAATACGTATGCGTGTCATAAATAGAAATGATGTTGCCCAATTTGTTGATAAATTTACTTTCAAAAAGAACATGCTACACTTCACCTAACGTAGTCAGATAAAAATCGCATCCAGGCCTTCTTTTTTTGTAGTAACGCTCATTTGTGCTCCACTAAGTTTACGTTCTTACTCAGGGACGCAAACAACTTGTGAGTGAATCTGGTAGATTTTCATGTAGTTGAAATAAAAAATAGATATTGTCGGTCTACGTTAAAAATGGAACACAATTAGAAAAATGTCTTTGGGAATATTCATGTCATCCAGTTACGTGCGCATTGTTGAACAAGCCATAGAGCTTCTTGATAGCATCACTATCGAAGAGTACCAATCGGAACTCAAACCTAATTTTCCTAGTTCTATCGGTGCACACATACGCCATATAGTCGATCATTTCTTAGCGATACAAACCGGGTTGTCCAGTGGCCACATCGATTACAACAAACGCAATCGACATAACCAAATTGAACAGTTCCCGCAAAATGCTATTGAGCAATTGGAGTCGATAGGGCGATGGATAAGCGAATTAACAGATGAAGTCAGAGAATCAAAAATCCAAGTCACTACAGAAATAGACATTAGCCACACCAAATCGGCAAGCTGTGAATCGACAATCGAAAGAGAATTGATTTTTGCTACCAGCCACGCAATACATCATTATGCGTTGATACGCATTATTTGTAATTTGCTTGATAAGCAACTGCCACAGTTTTTTGGTTACGCACCGGCAACGATTACGCACATCAATCAATCTGCCTAACCTATATAACCACAGTGCTTCTTTTAAGCTAGGTCGTTTTGTGGTTTACGTAGTCTTCCCAACCGTCACAAAGATATAAGTTCAACAGTTTTGCTGGTGCTTTTGGCATTTCGACTGTTAACAGCAATCCTGGCGTAAAGTTAAAGCTGCGGTCAATGCCTAGCGCATGGAATTTTGCTCCCATTTTTTCATACTGTTTGGCTAATACGGGAATGTCTTTCCCATCTTCTTCCAGCGTGCCAATTAGCGCGGACAGATATCGTCGAGAATGGCTTTTATCGCAGAATGATTTTAGTTCTGGGTGCAATTCAAAATCAAACGGGTTGCGCGGCACTACCGAGGGCTCTGATTGGTGCTCAATGAGCACTTCTTGAATCAATCTAACGCTCTTTGGCTGATAAAGTTTGCTGATTGAAACGGTGCCGTACAGCGTTCGATATTTTGGGAATTTCTTCACAAATGCGCCAATACCGCGCCATAGCAGTAATAGGCCGTGAAACGATGATTGATATTCTGGGATCAGGAATGAACGTCCCATTTCCAAACAAGACTCCTGCCTATTTACAAAAGTAGGTTTGAAGTCAAACATCTTGTGCAGATACAATCCATCGATCCCTTGACGCTCAATGAGAATGTCTGTTTGTCCCATGCGATATGCGCCGATGATTTTAAGTTTGACGCGATCAATGATGAATAAATGGGTATAGGTCGCATCAAAATCATCTGTATCAACGGGCTCGCCACTTCCTTCGTTGTGCATTCTAAAAACCAATTCTCTGAGGCGGGCTATCTCAGTGACAATTGATGGCATCTGATGCTGATACCCAAAATACACATCAAATTCTCTGTGGGAAGTGAGAAACTGCTCTTGAGGAAGGGCTTCAAATTCTTGTTGTATTAATCCTTTATCAATTGGGGACAACAACGGTTTATGCTCAATCACCGTATCAGCTGGCCAGTCAAATTGCCATTCATTGCTATGCAGATAGCTCAGACTGCGGCAAAGTTTGGCGCCTTCATTGAGTGAATCGAAATCCAGTTTACTCAACGAAACGGGGTAACCTGCATTCACTGAAAAATGAAAATTCTTTTTATTCAGAAGCTCACGTCCGAGCAAAAACATCCTGAGTTTGAAATAGATCCTTTCAACGCGGTAAAACCAATCTGAATTTCTGCCATCAACAAATATGGGAACAAAGTGAGCGTGGTTTCGAGTAGCGAGTTTGGTGACCAGTTTGTCCCACTTGTTTTCAACGGTTCTGTTATCGCCATTGTCCAAGTGTGACACTCGCCCGGCGGGAAACAACAGGAGGCATTTCCCTTCATCAATATGACGAATGCAATGACGCAACGAAGGCGCGTTTGCCGGATCTTTTTTTGCTAAAGGATTGGTGAAGATAAAGTAGTCTTTTATCTCATCAAAAATCCTTAAACTTTTATTGGCAAGGACCTTTATGTCTGGTCTTACTTCTCCTATGGCTCTTGCGAGGATCACGCCTTCCATTCCGCCAAAGGGGTGATTGCTGGCAACAACAACCGGTCCTTCAGTTGGGATTTTTTTCTGTAACTCATCCAGACCTGACAACTCGATGCTTAAAATTTCAATAAAGCGATCAACAAAGGCCTCTTTATCTAATCCTTGCATGCTATGCAGTTTATACAGGGCATCCATTTTTGCGATCCCCATCACGTTGTCCATTAACCAGGTGCCAAGGCGAGTCAGGGCGGATGGGTTATCAAATAAATTTAGAATGCTTATTTTTTGTTGTATCGACAGGTGTTGCATAGGTTCTTTTGGATTTGCACTTGCGCGCTAGTGCTGTAGTGATTCGGTATTTGGTTTTTCAATATATACATTTAAGCCTGATATGAGACGACGTTCAACAAACACTTTCACGCCTTTAAAAAAGCTATCGTATTCGCGTTTAAGTGTTTCTGTGACCGCTTTTTTATTGTCTTCATACAACGCTAAGCGATCATTATACTCGGAAATCAGAGTAGAATAATCATTATTGGTTTCTATTTCAGCGAGTCTTTGAAGCTTTTTTAATGCCTTCATCTGCTGTTCGGTTGCTCGGACATAATTCCCTCTTGCGGCATAGGTAGCAGCCAGGGTGTCAACGTACACATGATTTTCGCCGTGTGGCTCAACACTAATTACACTTTCGGCGAGAGAGACTGCAGTATCCGGCGGCGACAATGGGTTGTCTTCTAAGGTTGCAAGAAACCAAGCGACGTTATTAGTTGTCATAGGAAATTCGTATTCGGCGTATCTTAGAAGAATATCGCGGGCTTTCGAATAATCTTGTTCAACGCCAAACCCATTTGCGTAAATAATAGCGAGCTGATACGCATTAAACACTTCTGGATCTTTCTCGTGTGCTCGTTGCAATAGCCACATAGAATTTGACGTTTCATCCAACACGTTTTCACCCAACTTGTACAAAATTCCGAGATAGGCCGCTGCAGGTGCGTAATTCAAGTTTGCAAGCCGCTGTATGCCTTCTTCGCCATAGGCGACGTCCGCAGGATTGTTGCCAAACAATCTTAGTAATATGTATCTGATAAGTTCAGCGCTTCTATCATAGTTTGAAATGCGTGTTACCCATTTATATGCCTCTTCCAAGCTCTGGTAGTCACCTGACTGAGAATAGGCCCACGCGATCTTGCGCTGCGCTTGATACTGTCCGTCTTTGGCAGCATCTAAACACTGTGAAAATGCATCGGTAAGTTCAGCATCACTCACATCATTGCACATGAGAAGCCTTTCATCGAACGGCGCAGAGGGTAATGTTGCACGCTGCTCTGACTTACCGTCTGGCAATACTAAGGTTATGATGACCAAACCAATGACAGCAATGAAAATAAGCCAACCTAAGCCGATGCGGCCCAATTGAGAATGTTTGCGAGGATTCAATGTAATAAAGCGATGCATTCCTAATTCATTAAAAGGTAATGAGATTACTCGTGACTCGTCAATAAACCATAACCCGATCCTAAGGTCAATGCATTACACATTTTGGTCGTAAATCAAGGTCGTAAATCAAGGTCGTAAATATGATTGCGACAATCACGACGAGATGCCGTAAAATCTACCACCCGATCATTAACGTTACGTTTTTTACTTTAACCGCCAGCGAAGCGATTAAAATAAAAAAGAGAAGCGAGTAAAAAGAAGCAATGCATACCCTAGGCACGAGGTTATAACAGAGAAATGAATACAAGCATTACTATTCAGACACCCGATGATTGGCATCTGCACTTTCGAGACGGTGATATGCTCAGTGAAACTGTACCGGCGACAGCGCGCTGTTTTCGACGCGCGATTGCAATGCCAAATTTGGTGCCTCCCGTGGTGAATACAGAGATGGCGTTAGCGTACAAGCAGCGAATACTGGACGCTGCACCAAAAGATAATGACTTTGAACCACTAGTGACTCTTTATCTTACAAATGACACCACGCCAGACGAAATTACGCGTGCTAAGCAATCTGGGGTCGTAGCAAGTAAACTATACCCTGCGGGCGCGACTACAAATTCTGATGCAGCCGTTGAAGGCATTAAATCGCTCTACCCCGTATTTGAACGAATGCAAGATGTCGGGATGCTTCTGCTGATACATGGCGAAGTCACTGAGGCTGAAATCGATATTTTTGACAGAGAAAAAGTGTTTATCGATCAATATCTCAACGATATTGTTATTGCTTTTCCCGATTTGAAAGTTGTCTTTGAGCACATTACTACTAAGGACGCCGCCGACTTCGTTGTTTCTTCAAGTGAAAATGTAGCGGCAACAATCACACCTCAACATTTACTATTGAATCGAAATGATCTGCTTGTCGGCGGTATTCGCCCACACAATTATTGTTTGCCAGTATTAAAACGCAACATACACCAAAAGGCGCTAAGAGAA
>JBCDMA010000084.1:0-13383 GCA_038744645.1 Pseudomonadota bacterium
AAAGGGCGCGGGTCAACAACAAATAGCACTTGGCCTTGTTCAACAATATCGCCATCTTTGAACCGCTGCTCTACCAAAAAGCCACTGACGCGGGATCGCAGTTCGACACTTTTTAGAGGAATGAAGCGCCCTGTGAATTCATCCCAGAGTGCTATTTCTTTAGTCAGCGGTTGTACTACATCCACCTCTGGCGGTGGCATTTGTTGGCTTTGTTGTTGAGGTTGCGAATCACCACAGCCTGTGAGTATCACTAGCGTCGCCGCCACGATTAAGATGGTTTTTTGCATGAGTAGTAATCCTTTAAAGCGATGCGTGAAAGGCAATGACGAGCATCATTGATTTATGATGTTTTGCTTAAGTATAGTCAAAGAAAATAGGTTGCTGACAAGATTTCCGCAATTGCGCTTCCATTCAATGATGTATTGGTTTGCACGCCTTATCTCAATCTCGAACCCGTTGGATTTAAAAGCGAGTTTTGAATCAATAAAGCACAAACTAAATCTCAGTTTTTTGCTTTTCCGCCAGATGTTTATATCCAATTTTTGCACGTTCAGACATCGATTGACGCTTTCACATCGTTGTTGATGTCTAATGCTTGGATCAAGGTGAAGAATTTTTAATTTTTTTATCTTTTAACGGTATTATTGAGGTTTCGCTAGCAGATTATCGTTTTACGCGTATAGATCTGAATTGATGAGCTAGTAAGGGTTTTTCGATATGCCTTCTTCGCTAATGTAGCCCGTAATTAATGACGCATCAGTGATGTCGAAATAAACATTGTGAGGATGTATCTTATCAGCGTATGGTGCCTGCAATTCGTCCGTTGGCATCTGCTCCAACACTATATTTGTAGTTGTAAAAGTGCTTTGCTTATAACTATCGGCAATGACGTAAAAAGGTCGTTTGTGAAAAGTAGCAGATAGGGCAAGCAAACTTGTACCGCATTTGTTAACAATATTGCCATCAGCCAATATAGAATCCGCGCCTACAACAACGGCATTGACATAGGGCATGTGATGATTTACCGCCGCATCAATAATGAACTCTACATCAATGCCTACCTTGGCGAGATCTTCAGCCAATGTGCGGCCCTCATATCCGGGTCGAGATTCACATACAAAGACACGCAATGGTCGCTGTTTTAAGCCTATCAATACCTGATGAATGGCAGAACTACGGCTAAATGTCATCAGCGACTCATAATCACACAACGCGCGTGTTGATTCAGAGGTCAATCTCTCCTGTTTCTCTTTAATATCCGTAACAAGCCGCATACAGGAAGATTTCGCATTTTCGATAAAAGTAGTGTTGTCAGACGTGGATAATGACTCTAACCGCAGTTGCCATGCAGTCATAGCATTGTTCACTGGCGCCATGCTAGGACGCAGTTGTTTAATTGTATTACTGACCGCTATCAGCTGCTGCAAAGGTTGTGATTGGCCTTTCTTCATTTGATTATTTGCTTCAAGTGTCAATCGTTTTAGATAATCAGCATAGTTTGCAAGACCGAGCAAGATTTGAAGTGTCAATTCACTTGCACCGGAGCTTAGGTCTTCTTCTGTTGATTTGAGCAATTTATCTAAGAACAGATCAACAGTGAGCTGAGTACTATCGGGATAGTATATCATTGTAACTTCTGCACCAATCTCATTCCAATTACTTCAGTGTAGTCGCCTCAGTATAAAGTTGCTTTGATTTGACACAGATCATGCGTGATGGTCTGTGTCTGGTTAGCAAATGACTATGGTGTCCTACACTGAAGATGTAAGTTGAATAACATGATTGAGGTGACAGCCATGCGCTTTGAGACAGCCCGCGAAGTCATTGAACACGCCAGTAACTTTCATTCTGAGTTGAGTGATTTTTATAAAACGCTCGCAGCTGAGCATAAAACAGATAAGACCAAATTACTTCTGGACTATTTAACGCAACACGAGCTTGAATTGGCTGACGCCATCAGTAGATATAAATCTGACACATCTGCTGGCATTCTCGACACCTGGTTTCAATTCACGCAAGAACAGGACATTTTAAAGATTGCACAGCACGATGCGTTGTGTGGTGAAGCGTCAACGGATGACATTACGGCGTTTTTCATGTCAGTCGGCGATCAACTCATTACGCTTTATAAAGAAATGGCAAGCCAAGCAGATGAACCTGATCTTAAAAATGTATTTACCAATCTGATAGATATGCAAACGCGAGAGCATCGCAAGTTCACGATGAACGTTGATAGGATGATGGACTGGTAATTTCTGGAATTAAATTGCATAGGCGTATGGACACTTCACAAGGCGCGGAGCCATTATCAGTGTGCATCTGATAACGGTTCCGAACAACTGAGTATTAGCTCTTTAAAACGCGTAAGATACGGAAGCGACGACTTGTCTTGGGTCTCCTATTTCTGCACCACGACCTGTTCCCCATGAATTTTTTACGTACTCTTTATCAGTGAGGTTCTTCACGCTTAAGACAGCGGTGATTGGGCCTTCATCATAGGTGATTGAAACATTGTAAACGACAACATCTGGAAGACTAACGCTATTGTCATCGTTTGCGTATCGCTCGCCGATATATTTTATATCGCCTGTGATATTGAATGCTGGAAAACCAAAATCATCTAAATTATACGTGGTTAAAAAATTTGCATTGTGATTGGGTGTACTGGTTAATTCTTTGCCCGGATTATTACCTTTGTCTTCCGTGTCGACGTAGCCATACGAAACGAGCAGTGACCAACCTGGTTTAATTTCACCTGCAATATCAAACTCAACCCCCTGACTTTCTTGTAGACCACCTGAAATAAAAAATATGTCAAAATCTGGATCCGGTATTGGCACATTATCTTTTTCAATTTTAAAAATAGCTGCAGTGACGTTCAACCAATCACTGATGAAATATCGAGTGCCAACTTCATAACCTTTACCTTCCTCTGGGTCAAGGATATTGCTGTCTCTGTCTGTAGATGTGGTTGGCATGAAAGATTTAGAGTAATTTGCATAGAACGATAGGTCATCCGTTACTTTATACACTAAGCCGATCTGCGGTGTCGTTGCATCAGACTTTTGACCACCCTCTGGATCGCTTTCTGAGTAGCGTGCACCCAAACTCAATACCAGTTGTTCGGTTAAATCCATGTAGTTTTGTACGAAAAATCCAGTTTGTTCTGCAGCTGACGGGCCTCCGTACGGAAAGGCTCCTGGGTAATCTTCTATTGTTGGAAGCGAATCTTCATAGACTGGATCCATTGCATCCAAGACCAACATGGCACCAGGGAAGAATACACCTGCAAAGTCAGTTTCTATGCTTCTAAAATCATAGCCAAATGAGAGCCTATTTGTCATGCCGGATAACTCAAACTCTGTGTTCGCGGTTATTTGGACAATGTCCACAACATCGTGTTGAGCTTGCGTTGCAAAGGCGCGCGTCACTGTGCCTGCTTCTGGATCATTAGCAATAGGTAGAAGGACATTTCCAAAATCCAAGTCGTAGTCCTGCCTGGTGTATTTAAGACTGGTTGTCCAATCGCCAAACACGCTAACGAAGTCGACACCGAAGTTCTGTTGTTCTCTGGTCTTGAAGCTATCGGGATGGCCGATGACAGTCTCAGGGCGCACCAAAATCTCACCTTGAGTATTAAGCAGTGATCCCCATTCATTAGGTACTTCTTCATCCAAGTACTCTCCCCAGAATGTTACGGTGTGGTTTTCGTTAAAATCGAATGCCAGAGAGGGTGCTATAAAAACGCGTTCGTGTTTTGTGTTAAAGTCTTTGATATCTTCATCGTCTTCATACACCCCGACCAATCGGTATCGGAGGTTTCCACTATCACTGATTGCTCCTCCAAAATCGGCTCTGTAAGAGAAACCTGGATTAGAGATGTATTCGACTTCAAACTCCCCGTGGTTTTCCATTTTCGGCTTCTTCTTGGTGTAATTTACTAGACCGCCTGGATTACCCTCACCGAACATAATCGAATCTGGGCCTTTTAGGATCTCAACACTTTCTATGTCATATATTTCAGGTGCAGGTATACCGTCAATGCGTATTCCGTCTTTGAGGATGGGTGCATCAAATCCACGTACGCTAAATGTCTCCCCTCTACCATTGCTGTCTCCACTGTAGGCAGTGTTTGAAGACAAAGTGACAATCTCCTCAATAGACTGTGGTTGCAACACTTCAATGATTTCTTCGCCAAAGATCTGCACCGAGCGAGACATATCTTCTAATTCGACATTTGTTCGGCTTAAGCCGGTTTTTGAATCTCTTGAACTTCCAACGATTTGAATGACTTCATAGTCGCTCGCTTCAGAGGTATCTGATGGCACCTCCTCGGCGTGAGTTATTGTTGATAAGATCATTAACGCCGCACTGATACTTGCGGCAAGGTACGTGTGTTTCATAATAAGATTCCTTTGATACATCATTACATTTGTTAGACGTTTCAATGTCACAAAAGCAACTACTCATTGAGTTTCGTATTTGAGATTGTTTTTAGTTGAGCGAGCGGAATATATTTAATAGATATGCGAATAACAATAATTATTATTTGCATTAATACTAAAGTATGTATGCAAATAATCGAACTTTTGCTAAATGATTTGTCGCAGAAAGTCTGCTCTTGCGACCAGGCCTTTCCTCTACAAATGGAACAAGTTGAATAATTTGTATTTCAGCCGATAAGCTTGTTTATAAGTAGTTGAAAGCAAATGTAGTAACATGCAGAAAACTGGGTTTACGCTAGTTGAATTAATCATCGTCATTGTCGTTTTGGGTATTTTAGCGGTCGTTGCTGCACCTAAGTTCTTAGACGTCGGCACCGATGCCAAAATTGCTTCAATAAGAGCCATTGCCAGCCAAATGGAAGCGACAACGACTCTCGTTCAAAACAAAGCGCGTGCTAGTGGCCTCAGACCAACTTCAGTCAACCCATTTTCAGTGTCAGGGAATCCGGCGCAAACAGACTATATCGTTGATTTCGGTTTTGGCAGAACCGAGGTGCATTATAGCTCCCTCTGCCCTGAGAGCATAGCTGAAGCGGAAGATGGCTTTCAAATGCTGGATTTTATGCAAAATAGTCTGGACGAGCGGATCGAAACGCGTGTCGATAATCAATATACGCTAGTTGGGTACGAAGTACCTGCTTCAGGGGTACCGACGGATGAGGGGTGCTACGTCATTTATGATTCTTTTGCGGACGACGATTGCAGTATAGAAATAGTAATTGAAGACTGCTGATCGTTCTTATTAGCCAGCTGTGAATGCAGTGTCTCGAATGTTTGCTGGAAATGGAACAACCATTTGTTCAAATGTTGTCAGCGGCTGGCTATATGTCGTGCTGGTGCCACTTACGTTGGCTAGGACTCTTCTTCTATCTTCTCAGCGATTTTTAGCTCGAGTCCAGTCAGGTTGATTTTTGAAAGCATAGCAATGTCTACATCATTTACACCGTAATTACGTAAATAAAGAGCAGATGCTTCCTTTGTTATCAACTTGTTTTGTTGTAGCAGTTTAAAGTGCATATAGCCTTGAGATTTGAACAGCAGATGCGTCAGTGGATGCAGTTTTTGCTCTTCCAAGTACTGGTACGACAGCTGTCTGATTTTAAGATTGTCTTGAAATCCAGGCGCAATCATCATCCAGCGTAGTTTCAATTTAGAAATGACATTCGCCGTCACACTATCAGCATATTTTTTCCAACATGAAATTAGATACTTTTGAGAAGGCACTAATCCAGTCAATTTTTCTGCAAGGTTATGATCATTCTTCTTGCGTGCGTCGGTGACCACATCTTGTAGCACGTTATCAAATCTTTTTAGGTAAACGCTCGCTACGGCGCTGCGACCTATGATAGAGAGCAAACCGATGTTAAAGCCGAAATGCGGTTTGATATCCATTGAGGATGCCAGTGTATTTGCGACATTTCCAGCACCAATCGTGTACAACCAGAGGTGTTTTTTCATGTCCGGCATGTAGGTAGAATTTGGTGGCATCAAGTACTTGGCGATGAGCGCTGGGATTAACTTGCGCAGACTATCTATTCCAATAAAACTGACCGCGCCCCGCAATGTTTTTATGATAAGTGGGTGACCTTGTGAATCCACTCGTCGATACTTCGGTTGACGGATAAAGTTAATGATACTTTTAGTGAGCCATGGAAGAGGCTCGATACATTCGACGAGCTTTGAAATCGTGCAAGCTTCGGTATAAAGGACATCTAAAAGCCTGCCTACCGCTGGTTCAAGCTTGAGGTGTTGGCGCATCAACTCAGATGTATCACAGAGCTGCTTATCCATTTCCAGCATGAGAACGTCATGAAATTCGCGTTCTATCTGGGCGATATATGAGTTTTCTTTGGACTCAATTTCTTCTCTTTTTTTAGTCGCAAGCTCTTCAATAAAAAGCAATTCCCTGCGCGCTTCATACTGCTCAGAGTCCTCAAGTTCTTTCATTTGGCGGGTCTTTCGGCCAGACATGACAGTAGCTTTGTCAAGAGACAACAAGTATTGCTCGAATCTATTGTTTACTTCAGTGGCAAGTTGGGTAACGCTTTCTTTCATTCATTATCCGAATTTAAAATAAGTTTTTAGTGTTCTTAGTATTCGTCAAAGTGCCATGCACGATTTTATCTAGCTTCTTTATCGGATGTGATGAATTTTGCTTTAATCCTTCCTCTTTTGTTTGAAGTCATAAAAACGCAGTAGTACTTCAAGTCCACCGGTATCCAAAGTTATTGGGTTGCGTTTTACTAGCGTGCGAGGTGCAATCGAAAATTAATTTGATAAACACGAATTATTATCATTTACATTTTATTTTGACGTGTTACTATTACGTTGTACTTGTTATTTAGCGATAACAAATACTAATTGACTACTAGTGATTAGGCGGCAGTTCTCCGCCGCTTTTTTTTGGTAGTCGAGAGCATTTATAGTGTTTCCCGAGAGTAAAGCAGGTTTTGGTCGGCCTGCTTTTTTTTTGCAACGATGCCTACTTCGGAACCTTTCGCATGTTCTCAACGAGTAAATCAATAAATGCACGTGTCTTGGCAGGCAAAAATCCAATTTCCGATGTGATATACAGAGCATGTACTGGATATACGTTCTTTTCCCAATCGGGCAATACTTCGACTAAATCGTATTTCTCGCAATTGTGTTGTAGCATCCAACGCGGCGCAAAATGCAAACCTGCACCCTGTGAAACCACATTGAGTATTGCACCGACGTTATTTATCGCAAAGCGACTATTCATGCGTATTTGTTTCGATATGCTTCCATTTGATAAATGCAATAAGGTCGGCGTTCTTAACCAGTTGTATAACACAAAGTAATGCTCTTCTAGGGCTTCAGGCGTTGTAGGCATTGAATGTTTTTCAAAATATGTTTTGGAGGCGACGATGGCCATTTGCATGTCGCCTAAATGTCTTGCCCGCATTGATGAATCATTTAATCGCCCAATCCGAATGGCTACATCGATGCCATTCTCGACCAAGTTGACGTATTGGTCATTTAATAACAGTTCTATTTGCAAGCCTGGATGGATGTATTGCAAATCATGCAACCAAGGTGCTATGTATGCAGAACCAAAATCAACAGGACAACTGACTCTCAAAAGCCCCGTCGGTGTGTTTGTGTTACCAGACACTTCCTCTTCCAAAATATCCATTTGTTCGAGTAGCACGCGCAAACGCTGATAGTAGGATTTACCGATGTCCGTAGGAAATGAATGCACTTTTGAGCGTTCAATAAGCTTGGTATTGAGTCTGGACTCCAATGCGGTCAATCTACGGCTAATAGTAGAAGGCTCTGTCATCTGTTCAACTGCAACTTGGCGAAGACTACCTAATTCGACTATGCGTAAGAATAGCTTAAGGTCATCTATTGTCGCTTTCATTTGTTCGTCCTCTATCACTTTGCACTAAAGGTGTTGCATCTTTTGCAACATTAACGTGTTAATAATGGTAGTTCAAAACATGTTGGATGCCTCCTAAAGTATGTCGTGACTTGATAAACAATTAAACAAACAGGAGTGTCACATGACATCAAGAAACATATTCGTAATTGGAGCGACTGGTAAAGTTGGTAGCGCAGCCATTCAACAGTTAGCAAAGCATAGTCATATCAATATCCATGCGGGCGTGCGAGATGTTCACAAAGCATCGACACTCAAAAATCACGGTGTCAATCTGATACACATGGATTTGGATAAGCCTGACAGTATCTTGAGTGCTTTTGAGGATATGCATGGACTATTGTTATTAACGGGCTATTCCGTAGATATGTTAAAACAATCTAAACGTGTAATAGATGCTGCAAAAAAAGCAGGCGTTGATCACATTGTGCATATCGGTGCATCGGGGAATGACACAGCTGAAGTTGCCCATTGGGGTTGGCACAAGATGATTGAGGCTTACATCGAGCAACAAGGATTCAACTATACGCACCTTCAACCCGAAGCTTTTATGCAGAATATTACCGCCTTTGGTTGGCTTGAAAACAATAGAGTAACCAATCTTATCAAGGATGCTGTGTGGAGCTGGGTGGATGCCAACGATGTAGGCGCACTCGCTGGGGAAGCGCTAGCAAGACCAGAAAAATTTCGCAGCCAAGTATGGCGGCTTGGTTATGATGCAGCAGATATAAAAAGCGTCGCTAAGATGCTATCGAAAAAAATGCAAAAAGACATACAGTTGTTAGACCTAGACCCAAGTGCATTCTATGACGCTGCAATTAACGCTGGGGCTGACCCCGCGTATATGTCATGTATAAGAGACCAATTTATCTTAAACGGACAAAATGCTATCGCCAATGCAGATACGACCTTTGATGAAAATGCTTTTCTCAAGGCCGTTGGGAGGTTGCCTAACAAATGGGGGAGTTACATCGAGCGAGAATTCTCATAAAAACCGGTGAGTTCTTTGTCTATGTTGTTGCTCAGTATACAATCAAAGTAAGTTATGCTACTCCTAGCAACATAAGAACAAGATACAAAACAACATAGATGAAGAAGCTGGTCTTTTTGTGGTGCTTTATGTGTGGAAACGTCTTCGCTGAATCAATCGTAGTGCAAAGTATCGTTCCGGTGAAACAGTGTAGTGATGGTCTTTGCACTACTCGCTATTTACCTAGTTACTTCTATCAATACAAACCGTTGAATGCCTTTGATATGGTTAATCGATTGCCTGGTTTTTCCTTGACAGACTCCGACGATACGCAGCGCGGTTTCGCTGAAAACGCAGGAAATGTTTTGTTCAATGACGAGCGAGCGTCTACAAAATCAGAATCATTGGAAGATCTATTAAATCAAATACCGGCTGATGATGTGATTCGAATTGATGTCTTAACGGGTAGGTTAGGAGAACTCGCATTACCTGGTCAGTCTATCGTCGCCAACGTGATCCGCAACAAAAAATCTCGAAGTGGAATTTGGGAATTGCGTGGTCGATTTCATTCTCCAGATTACTCACTGCGCCAATCGGCGAACCTTGTCTACAACGATACTATCAAGAATGTTGGACTGAGCAGTAGCTTGCTATATGGTCGTTATCGCGGAAGAACAGAGAGTGACCGCTCATTTTTTGATGCGCCGAACTTTGAACAACTTGATGAAGAGCGTTTTGAAGTCTTTGACGAGTCAGGCTGGATAACGGATTGGTCAATGGCGCTTAATGCGGAGATTTTTGGATGGCGTGTCAATACAAATATTGGTTATCTGCATCGGGATGAATTCGGTGGGAATGACTCAATACGCAGAGATTTTAGGGACGAGGTACAGCAGTCGCGCTTTTTTTTCCCTGATGGAGATATATTCAAAGACACTGATTTTGGTATTGATGTGGAGAAAAAAATAGATGCAACCAATGCGATTAAACTGATCACAATTATAAGTAATCGGGAGTTCGACGAAGTTGGCGGTGTAATTGATACAACATTGCCGAATGAGGCAATAGTTGAAAGAGAGAGTTCATTCAATACATTGGGACAAGAGCGAATTGCGAGAATCGAATGGAATAATACGTGGATAAAGGGCCACAACGTAAAAATTTCTATAGAAAACGCCCTGAATAAACTCGATAGTCGCTTTGGATTGACATCACTTGAGAATAATGAATTAGTGCCTGTATTTGTGCCTGGAGCAAACACCATTGTGAAGGAGAATCGAGCAGATCTGCGGTTGTTAGATTCTTTCACTGTGGGTTCCGTCGGTGTTGAAGCAGGTATTGCCATTGAGCGTTCAACCATTGAACAAGAGGGAGGTTTTACTGATTCTCGTGACTTTTCTTATTTTAAACCCAATCTTTCGCTCAGTTACAAGACGAAAAATAACGCCTCCATTCGATTTGATTATAGGCGTATTGTATCGCAATTAGATTTCTTTGATTTTGCAAGTAACGCCGATCTTGATCAAGATGAACTAGAGCTTGGCAACCCAACACTTGAACCAGAAAAGACGGATCGGTTTGAATTTCAATATGAGCATCAGTTTGCCGGGTCCACAGCGGTCAACATAAAATTGTTTTACGATGACGTTTCCGATGCATTGGATACCCTCATTTTGTCGGAAACGCTTGAGGCAGTGGGGAACATTGGCGATGCATCTAGGTTCGGCATCGATTCCGCATTTACACTCCCGGTAGAATTTCTTGGCATTAAAAATGGGCGACTTGATATAGAGCTAGATTGGCAAGACACAAAAGTCACCGATCCATTGAGTGGCGAAAGTCGAGAGATTGGTGACACCGAACATTGGCAAATGGTGGTCAATTTTAGACAGGAACTACCTAGGATAGATGCATTTTGGGGTTTGTCTTATTTAATCGATGATGACCGATTTTTCTTTGGTGCAGATGAATTGAGCCGCTCGGGGAGAGATGAATTATTGGACCTGTATTTTGAAAAGCGCCTAAATAACGGCCTACGCATATACTTCAGTGTAGAAAATCTATTTGAAGGCGGTGACCCTATAGATCGACAGGTTTTTAACGGAAACAGATTTAGCGGAATACTAGCTCAAAGAGAATTTAGAGTGCGAAGTTTCACGAGAGAAATTTTTGTAAGGGTTTCAAAGTCATTTTGACCAGATACACGTTTGCGTGAAATAAGGATAAGCATACGTCGGCGCCAATCTTGTTTGTTGATATTGCAGGTAAAAATGACGAAGCATAAAAAGCTTTTTATAAAATATGCTTTGATTGGCATATAACATCTAACGGAGTTATAAACGTTGACACCGCCTTTGAATTCAGCGGATCTATCAGACAAGACCCAGCGGAAAAACGACTATACATTGGGGTTGAAAACATCGCTAAGACAGAATCGTTGAATAAAGAAAACGGTGGTAACATTGAAAAAGAGCGATTTGTCGTAAGCGGTGTTGCTGTGATCTGCCTGTTTCGAGACCCAGTTGGAAACCCAATGGGTTTAATAGAGTTGATAAATAGAAAAATCAGCGTCCCTTGTGAATTAAAAATATTATATTATTCAATAGCTTGATAATATATCGTTAGGCATTAAAGTGCTATTTGCTACTTTTTAATAAAGCAGATTGACTTCTCATGCGTGAGTCATATAACCATGCGCTTCATGACTAAATGGCCCGCATAGGCTTACATTTTATAGGGTTTAAATTGTCACTCGCTTTTAAGCAGTTTGATCAATTCGTGATAAGAGTGTTTGCCTCATATCAATTGACCAATATTACAAGAAAAAATCGAATCCAAAATTGCATTTGGAAGGATTCGTCTAAGATGTATGTGAATCGTCATACAGAAATTATCGCCAGTTGAAGCCATTCATATTTTTTTTCAATGCAAGTCACTTTAGAATTGAACTCATATGATTGTTTGGCGGCTTTACCGTCAAAGTTGATTGGAGAATCATGTGATTGAGGTCGTAACAGAGAAAAATTTGCCAGAGGTCTTGCCGTTAATTCGCGCATACCAAGAATTTTATAATGCAAGTGACATATCCGATGAAAAGAATTCGGCCTTCTTCTCACAGTTTGGTCCAAACGCAAAAGACGGTTGCCAATTTCTATTTCGCAGAAGCGATGAGGTTGTTGCCTTTTCTACGGTTTATTTTTCTTACACTTCTACGATTACATCAAAAGTAGGTATCCTCAATGACCTTTACACGGCGCCCGCTTTTCGCGGCAAAGGGATCGGACGCCAGCTCATTGAGTACAGTAAGAGTTACGCCATTAATAATGGTGCAGCGCGGTTGCAATGGATAACATCGACGGATAATGTGAATGCCCAACGATTATATGATGCAATGGACACAAAAAAGAGCACATGGCATATATACACCTACGGCTTGCATCAAAAGACGTAGGCGATCAGGATAAAACTCATGGCGTTTTCAGAATCCGAACCAAAAATATTGTTGAAGGTACAAGGCGTTGGACCGGTAGTCTTGACTGTAAAGCGCTAAAATTAATCGCTTGAGGATCGCAGTTCAACGTATAATCCAAATCACACAAACTTTTGGCCATTGTTGACCTCAAATACCCCATGCAAAAGAAACAACCTGCCTCATCTATTAATCCCAAAACCAGTGAAGTCCCAAAGGGCAGACTCTCTCGTCTTGGTAAGCTTGGCGGTCTAGCGGCCAAGATAGCGGGAAATGCAATCGTAACCACAGCTGAACAACTGGCGAAAGCACAGAAGCCGACCGTCAACACAACACTTTTCACGCAGAGCAACGCATTAACTATCACTGAAAAATTGGCGCAAATGCGCGGCGCAGCAATGAAGGTCGGGCAACTTTTGTCGATGGATGCGGGTGAGTTTTTACCGGCAGAGTGGGAGCCAATCTTGGCACAGCTTCGACAAGGTGGCGATGCGATGCCCAAAGAGCAATTGCTTCTCATGTTGAACGAGCATTGGGGTTCGAACTGGATGCAGCAATTTAGCTATTTTTCATTTGAACCCATTGCATCTGCATCTATCGGACAAGTGCACAAGGCTACGTTAAAATCCGGTAAGCACCTCGCAGTAAAGGTGCAATTTCCCGGTGTGGCAGAGAGCATAGACAGCGATATCGATAATCTGGGTCGCTTGCTCAAGTTAAGCGGTGTAGCACCTAAAGAATTAAAGCTTGATAGTTTGTTGATTGAAGCAAAAGTCCAACTCAAACGAGAAGCTGATTATCGCCAAGAAGTAAGCTTTATGCAGGCATATGCGCAACATATCGAAGAAGATAATCGCTTTATAATACCGGAACCGCACTTGCCGCTGTGCAATCAATACATTTTAGCGATGTCTTTCATCGATGGGATACCATTGGATGAATTAGTGAATCAAAAACAATCGACCATCGATAATGTATGTTTTGCTTTGATGGAATTGACACTGAACGAGCTTTTCGTAAGCGGGCTTATGCAAAG
>JBCDMA010000085.1:0-13380 GCA_038744645.1 Pseudomonadota bacterium
AAAGAACGTCTGTTTCTATGCGTTAAACGTTGGTTAACAGCCAACGAAGATAGCTATCTGATGATGTGTGAATCACTGGCCGAGGCACTTGAGTTAGAAGTTGTAGCAACGTCCTTTGCGCGCATGCACGAACCGACGCGGTTGCCACTGTTGCAATGTTTGCAGGCAATAAACACCGGCTGTACGGTATCTGAACTTGGCAGAGAAACCCTGGCAAATGCAGAAGCTTGCCTGCGCTCAGTCGAAAAGCTAAAAAGTTTATATCCCGACCATTGGTTACATAACGCTTGTCTGCTTGCCAGCGCATGTGAATTTTGCTTGTCTGAACTGGCTTATGAATACCCCGCTGAAGTGGTTGGCAAAGACATGACGCCGTCAGAATACCTGCGCGAATTGGTTGAAAAAGGCATTGCAAAACGATTTCCAGACGTTGTCTCAACGTCTGTGCGAGCGACCATAGAAAAAGAGCTTACGCTTATTCACGAACAGAAGTATGAGCACTTTTTCCTAACCATATATGACATTGTGCAATTTGCGCAATCCAAGGGGATCCTTTATCAAGGTCGGGGCTCTGCGGCCAATTCAGTGGTGTGCTATTGCCTTGAAATCACCGCTGTCGATCCTCGCCAGATTGACGTGCTGTTTGAGCGATTTATCTCTAAAGAACGCAATGAACCACCAGATATTGACGTAGATTTTGAACACGAGAGACGCGAAGAGGTTATCCAGTACATTTACCAAAAATACGGCCGACAGCGCACTGCATTGGCAGCAACGGTGGTCACGTATCGATTTAAAAGCGCACTGCGAGAAATTGGCAAAAGCTTAGGTGTCAACGCTGTCGATCTGGATTTTTTTATCAAAAACGTGAATCGGCGCGATCGAGCACTGAGTTGGCAAAGTCAATTAGATGAATTGGGATTGTCACCAGATTCATCGCAGGCAAAGAAATTTGTGACCTTGGTTGAACAGCTTATTGGCTTTCCACGTCATCTGTCTCAGCATGTGGGTGGATTTGTTATTTCTGCGGGGCCGCTGTATGAGTTGGTGCCCATTGAAAACGCTGCGATGGCAGAACGCACTGTCATTCAGTGGGATAAAGACGATTTGGAAAGTTTAAAGTTGCTCAAAGTCGATGTGCTTGCTTTGGGCATGTTGACAGCGATCCGCAAGTCATTTGACATGCTGCGGGATCACTACGGCCAGCAGTGTTCCATCCCCTTTATCACCAAATTAGGTGATGACCAGCAAGTATATGCGCGTATTCAGCGCGCTGACACCGTGGGTATTTTTCAAATTGAGTCGCGCGCGCAAATGACAATGCTGCCCAGGTTAAAGCCGCGCTGTTACTACGACCTGGTGGTACAAATTGCGATCGTTCGCCCAGGCCCCATCCAAGGCGATATGGTGCATCCTTATCTCTTGAGACGCAGTGGCAAAGAAGCTATTAGTTACCCATCTAAAGCGGTTGAAAAAGTACTGTCGCGTACCATGGGCGTGCCCATTTTCCAAGAACAAGTGATCGCATTAGCCATGATCGCAGCGGGATTCACTGGTGGTGAAGCCGATCAGTTGAGAAGAGCTATGGCATCATGGAAAAAAAACGGTGAACTGATGAAGTTTCGCGCCAAATTGATCACGGGCATGACAGAGCGTGGTTACTTAAACGAGTATGCTGAGAGGTTGTTTGAACAAATCACGGGCTTTGGCGAATACGGTTTTCCGGAGTCGCATTCGGCCTCTTTTGCTGTATTGGCTTATGTCTCTGCATGGCTTAAGCATTATTATCCTGCAGTGTTTTATATCGGGTTGTTGAATAGCTTGCCGATGGGGTTTTACACAGCCAATCAGCTCGTGCAGGATGCCAAGAGGCACAATGTAAAAATTTTCCCCTGCTGCGTTTTACAGTCCGAACACGATCACAAACTCACGCGGTATAAAAGTGAATATGCCGTACGTTTGGGGTTGCGCATTGTCAAAGGACTCAAGCAAAGCTCTACAGAGAAAATCGTCAAATACCGCGAAAAAAATGCGATTCACAGCATTCAACAAGTGCGCAATTTGGGATTATCCAACGGCTGTCTTCAAGCCTTAGCAAGCGCTAATGCATTTGCCGGTGTCAGCGACAATCGCTTTGCCAGTCGTTGGGAACTGATGGATGACAGCACTAATTTGCCGTTGTTTCGAAGTAAGGTTAAAAAGAGGCACTCCGACAAAAAATCCAGTGTTGAGCAACGGGAACAGGCTTATCTGCGTCAGCCGAGCCTGTTTGACGATCTGGTTGAAGATTACGCAAGCATGGGGTTATCAGTCAATCAGCACCCGATTGCGTTACTGGCGTCAGCAAACCTGTTACCTCGTTTTACCTGTGCCAATAAAATCGAGCAGATCCCGCACAAATCTATTGTCTCAGTGATCGGTGTGGTTGCCTGTAAACAAAGCCCAGGTACGGCTGCAGGGGTGACTTTCATCACGCTTGAAGATCACACCGGTAACTCTAATGTAATCATTTGGCAAGCCAGTGCGCGTGAGCAAAAACAAGCGTATCTCAACGCAAAAATATTACAGGTAAAAGGCATTCTGGAACGTGGCGATGGCGGCGTGATCCATATCATTGCAGGCAGGTTAATTGATTTAACACATTTGTTAGACGAGCTAGAAACAAAGTGCAGGGAGTTTCGTTAAATTCAATATAAACAGGAGCATGATGGTTTCCCCCTCGGTGAATTTAGATTTCTATATGATGCAATATTGTATGCACGGGCAGCTTAGCTTTTTGTATCCCGTGTGATGAATAGAAGAAGTTGTGTTTTACCCGTAATACAAACAGACCTTTTTGCCATCGATGGTGGACACGTGCATTGGCATATCAAACAACTCGGTCAATACATCATCGTGGAAGAAGTCGTCGCAATTTCCCGTGTAGAAACACTTACCGTTTTTCAATGCGATGATGTGGTTGCAGTATCGAGCAGCAAAATTTATGTCATGGATGACAATGCCTATGGCTTTACCTTCCTTATCGGCCAGCTTTTGCAGCGATTGCATGACCGACACGCTATGTTTCATGTCCAGATTGTTTAAAGGTTCGTCCAGCAGAATGTTTTGAGTTTGTTGAGCCAGAATCATGGCGATAAATGCGCGTTGTTTTTGTCCACCAGAAAGGGCGTCCAGATATTTGTCACACTCATTTTCCAGCTGAACGTCGCAAATCGCTTTATTAACCCAATTCCAATCCTCTTGGTTTGGTTTCCCTTTGTGATGGGGGAAGCGACCAAAGTTTACCAGTTCCGTGACCTGAATTTTGGCGTCAATGGCATTCTCCTGTCTCAAGATGGACAGGTGTTCTGCGAGCTCCGATCTGGACAACTCAGAGATTATTTGACCGTTAAGCGTTACTTCTCCTTGCGACATTGCCCTTGTCAGCGATATAGCATTAAGTAATGTAGACTTGCCCGAACCGTTTGGCCCAACTATTGCGGTCAGCTTGTCATTGGGAATTTCGCAGGTTACGTCCTGTAAAATGGGTGTGTTGCCTATGTTTAATGAGACATTTTTCAGGTTGAGCATTTTCGTCCTTGTCTAAAAATGAGCAGTAAAAACAGTAAGCCACCCATAAATTCAATGACAACGCTCAAGCGAGTCTGAAACGCGAACACATGCTGTAATGCCCATTCCCCGACGATAAGTATTGTCGCTCCCATCAAGGCCGCAAAAGGTATGGTTATTTTGTGCCTAAAACTACCGGCAAGGCGATAGGTCAGATGCACCACAATCAAACCCAAAAAGGTTACTGGGCCAACAGTAGCCGTTGACACAGCAACCAGTACAGTAACGAGTACCAATAGCATATTGACCAATGACTTATAATCCACACCAAGGTTGTTTGTGTGCCATTCGCCCAAAAGTAATACGTCCAGCTTGTGATGGATTCGAAAAAGAACACCCATGCATATGAAAAGGCCTATAAATGCTAGCCACAGAAGTTCGGTTGTTGTGGCGGAAAACGAGGCGAAGAAAGCGTCTTGAATCACTGCCATTTGCGTGGGATCCATAATTCGCAGAAGCAAGCCATTGAGGCTTGTTAACCCGAGGCCCAACACAACTCCCGTAAGCATTAGCAAATGAATTGACGCAGTGCTTCCCCGAAAAACGATTTTAAATAGCAGTAACATGCTAAAAGTCATTGCAGTAGTTTGAATTGACCATTTGAAAATGGGATCCATACTGGCAAAACCAAAGGAACCTAATAAAAACATAAAAGAAGATTGTAGTAACAAGTACATAGCGTCGAAACCCATGATGCCAGGAGTTAGAATTCGGTTTTGACAGGCAGTTTGAAACAAAAGCGTAGCTATCCCAATGGCCGCACCAACGGCGACAAGCGTGAGTAGTTTTTTCCCTCTGAAATGTAGAATAAACTCCCAGCTTGCCGAAGTATTCCAAGTCATAAAAAGCATACATACGGTGAAAAAGCTTACGGCCAGCACAATCAATCTATGTGAGCGAGGACCTTTCAACGGCATGGGCAGTGCTTGTTCAGACACGTTTCACCTGACGATACAAAATCCATAAGAATATAGGGCAACCAATTGCGCCCATCACTAATCCGACCGGCATTTCAAAAGGAGGTACCATTAACCTTGCCATGACATCACAGAACAACACAAAAATAGCGCCTAATACTGCAATCCACGGCAGCGTTTTTCGTAAGTTGTCACCAAGAAACAAACGGACAATGTTTGGCACAACCAATCCAACAAATGGCAGAATACCTACCATCACTGCTGTGGTTCCAGCAATAGTCGCCACGGCAAGTATGGCCAGGGCAAATATCACTTGAGTATTCATTCCTATGTTTTGCGCGATTGAAGAACTAAGGTTCATTGCGGTGAGATAGTCTGCCCAGCGATAGGCGAGAAATGCCAGTATGGCGGTAAAAAACAATAGTTCATATCGTCCTTGCATGATCATGGAAAAGTCACCTTGTACCCACAACCACACAAACTCTAACAGGTCAAAATGAATGGCAATCAAGCTAACCAATGCGCCAATTATCCCAGCGTAAATGATGCCAATAAGAGGTGCCATTAAGGGCGACGAACTTGGCACGCTGCGCAATAAAACGAAATAAATAAAGGTGCCAATAAGCGAAAATAATACTGCTACGATTAATTGGATCCATATCGGCGTTTGCGGAGCAAAAAGGATCCAGCACAACATACCAAGAATGGCCCATTCTATGGCACCTGTTGTGCCCGGCTCGACAAATCTGTTGCGAGCCATAGACTGCATAATAACCCCCGCAATAGCCAATACTGCGCCCGATAATATGGCTGCCATGGTTCGAGGCAATCGCGTTTGCAAAAGCAGTTGGCTGTCAAACGCAGGATCTGAAATATTCAGTGCACCTATGGCCAAACTGCTGGCAACAAGCACAGCAAAAACGATCATTATGGCGAGGTGGTAAATCGACATCTATTTAGTTTGTAAAAACGTCGGCCAAATCATCAAGCATTTGATTCACAGCAGTGAGTCCATTTCCAACGGTATACCAGGCAAAACTGTTTAAGAAAACAACCTTGTCATTTTGATGTGCTGATAATTTTTTGAATGTTTCGTTATCGAGCAGTGCTTTTGCTGTACCAACCTGTCGGCCAATGGCAGCATCTCTGTCGAGGACCAATAAATGTTCAGGATTGATTTTGAGTAAATACTCCATTGAGATAGGCTCTCCATGAGGGCTGTTTCCCAAACTGTCCATGCCTGACTTGATGTTTAACTCGTTAAATATCCATCCATATCTTGAGTTCTGCCCAAAAACCGTAAGCTTGCCGCCAGATGTCATTACCATCAATAAGTCGCCAGAGTTAATGGCCATTTCGCGAATGGCATCCTGTTTTTGAGTGATTTCAGCCAGTGCGTTGCTAGCAATATCGGATTTATTAAAAATACTGGCTATGTTTGTAGTCGCCTTAGCGAACTCTAACAGAAAGTCATTGTTTTCGATGCTGGCATCAAATGTTGGAGCGATACTGTTCATCATTTGGTAAGTCGGTTGAGTACGTGTACCAATAAAAATGATGTCTGGGGAAAGTGAAGCGACTGATTCATAATCAGGTTCAAACAAACTTCCTACACTTTTGTATTTTTTACTCCGATAAGCTGAAAGAAAACCGCCTGTATGTGTTTTTGTCACGCCGACAATTGGCACGTTCAGGCTATCTAATGTGTCAAGAGCACCAAGATCAAATACTACTACTTTTTTTGGAACAGAAGAAATCTTGATGTTTCCGCTGGCATGATTGTAGGTAGAAGCATTGGCTGCACCAATCGAATTGAGCAGAATCAAAAAGCACAAGGAAGTAATAAAGACAATCTGATAGGTGCTAATTGTAAGCTTAGCTGTCCATAACTTCATGACGTTCTTCATGATACGTTTCCTCGTCTTGTTGATATTTCCAGTAAGGTACTGCATAAAGCTGATGTCGAGACAAATTGATTGTTCTCAAATAAGTTCGCACGGAAAGTACTGTGTTGTGTTCAGCAGCAACTGCAATGCTCCATTCGTTTACATGTTCGCTGATATTCAGTTTATCTACCATATCTAGTAGTGATGACTTGTCCTCGTAATGTAAAGGAACAAAACTCACATTGCACTTGCGAGAACCAAAGTAATAGTCCTCTATAATGGAAATCTGGTGCTCATGCTCGACCTCAATAATAATTGTAGGTTGAGCATCTTGGGGTATCGTTTTTGCGACCGAAGCGATTGCTGGAAGCCCGGTCAAATCGCCGATAAGCAAAAACTTATCAAAAGTTGCGTCTATCATTTTGATTGGCCCTGGCCCTGCAAAACCAAGCATGTCACCCACTGTGGCGTTCTTTGCGAACTCACAGGCTATGCCTTCTTCTTCATGACGTAAAAAGTCAATCTGCAACAGCTTTGTGGTCGGGTTGTAGTCGTAGATCGAATAAGTTCTGGTGACAGGTTTGTCCCTTTTAGCGGGCCATACGATCTTGCCATCTTGTCGATAGGGTAGGGTAAGCTTTGTCTGATTAGCCGTTGTGAAAAACAGTTTTACGTGCAAACCCTGAAACAATTTGCCCACTCTTTTTTCATCCAGGTCTTCATGAGTCAGAGTCAAACGCTGGTAAAGGTCACCAATCCTTTGGTTTTTGATAACTTTCAGCATTAATGGATTGTCTTGCCGAGCCATGCTTATCACTTTAATACTGATAGGAGATGGTCAATTTAATGTTTCGCCCAGGCTCATAATCCAACAAGTAAAGTGGCCCAAATACCGGATGAAAAGAGGTTCCGGTGCGCGACGATTGCGATGCAAAAAATTCATCGAACAGGTTGTCGACGCCTGCAATGAAGGTTAAGCCCTGAATCGATTGTGGTTCCCAGCGAGCTGACACATTATGTACAGTAAATCCGTCCTTACTGTTATCAAGTGACGCACCATCAAGGTCGATGCCTGCATCCACATCATCCACATTCAGCATCTCCCAGTTCAACACCAATCCTGGATTATCAAACTCATAATGTGCGACAAGGCTAATGGTGTCTCCCTGCTGACGATCCAATCTCGCGCCTTGTAATGACGAATATTCCGCGAAAGCATCCAGTTCGCTTTCCGCTCGAGAGAAAGTCGCAAGGATATTGAAACCTTCGTATTCGTATTCGACATAGGTTTCAAAGCCATCAATTTCCATATCGCCGATATTGTCTTTCCATGACCTTGCCATCACTGTGTTTGGCGGCGGTGCATAATCGAATATGTAGTTATCAATTTGAGTTCTGAAGAATGTGCCGCCCACTGATATAACGCTGTTTTCATTTAGACTGCTCTGATAGGCAAAGGAAAACTCCATATTCAAACCCGTTTCTTCCTCAATGTCGGGGTTTGGAACATCAAACAAACCCGCTCCGATAAAAACTTCACCTACCTCTGGCCCTTGAAATAATTCTGCAGCACTTATTTCAAATACTAAATCGTCGTTAGGCTGATAACTGGCAGAAAGTGCCAGCAGGACGTCATCAAAATCGTCATTGATAACTGTAGTTTCCGCTTCATAGGATTCGTACCTGATGCCTGGCGTAAATGTCACTGTATCGCTAAGGTTTATTGCACTCTCGGCGAAAAGCGCCAGCATGGTTGAGGATTCATCTGAAGTTAGGTCTCCAGACGCTCTTTCGCTGACATAATCAGTATCGTATTTCACATAATCAACACCGTAGGTAGTGTTCGTCTCAAATTCGCTGATATCAAAATAACTGTTCACCAGAATGGTTGCGCCAGTATTGACCGCTTCGCCGGTGACCAGCGCTGCGTTACCCTGAAAGCGGGGGCTTGGACTTTGTGACCAGCCTGACTCGTCCCTAAACAATTCACTTTTATTGTTGTAAAGAGTTGCCTTTATCACTGTGTTATCGAGCATCAACTCATAGTTTAACGTTGCTGTATCTCTAGTAAGTTCCGTCGGCCAGAGTAATGGCACCATAAGCGATTCAGTGATTGCAAGGTCAGTAGCAAGTCCCATATCGGGTCGAAAACTGTAGTCGCCTTCATCAGTATATCTTTCGTAACCAAATTGCAGACGTTGACTGGCGTTGATATCCCAACCTAGCTTGATTAGTGTATCTTCTAAGTCGCCTTCCAGACCCACCACTTCTCCGTTGGTGCCAGGAATTTCTGCGCCATTTTCGTCTAAGATACGGCCGCCACCAACGTCATAATTGTCTCGATTGACTCTGTTGTAGTAGAGAAGAAAGTCCGTTGAATCGGTGAGATAGCCATAAGCGGTACCTGAATAGCTTTGCCCTATGTTATCGCCAGCGCCAGCGTTAATTCTTACACCGATTCTTTGGTCACCTGACAGTAAATCCTTGGCGTCTTTGGTTTCAAAACGGACGGCCCCACCCAAGCCACCATTAATAGCGCTGTTGGTGCCTACATCTATGTCAACGGATCGCAGGATGTCTGCATGAATTTGCAAATTGCCCATGTGATGATACATGTATGAGTTTTGTCTTGCTCCATCGATAGTGATAAGTAAGTCTTTATCGTCCATGCTTCGAATAGTGATTCTTTGATTTAAAGAGTGTGCTCCTCCGACGTCAATACCAGGAATGATTCGTAACAAATCACTGATGTGATCGGCTTGTTTATCTGCAATGGCTTCCTGCTTCAGAAACAATGAAGATGCTTTAATCTGAGTTCCCCAGACCCTAACAACCTCGACGTCATCTTCTGGAGATTGTGCTTGCACCAAAGGTGAGGCGGCAGCAAGGGCAGCGATTATAGCTAGAGCAAGCTTTTTAGCATTGAAAGTTAGAATAGTGTTCATCGGAGACCTACTACTAATTAATTTAATGAAAATAATTCTCATTACAATACCAAAATGTTACCTTTAGCGATTATGAAAACGTTATGGCAAACAACCAAAGTGTTATTAATTTTGGTCAGGATGGGAAAAGGAGACATTTCATGACGGAATATAAGCAAATCAACAAGCATGAGTTGTCAAGAAAGTTGGAAGATTCTGGATTTCCGAACTTACTCATTTCCAATTCCCTCAAGAGCAATATTTCATTAATGACAGGAAATGTGAATTACACCAAGCTACCTTCCGGGTTGATGGTGCATTCTTCCGATACGATAGAGGATACCAATACAGATTGTGGCTCCAAGTTGGTGCCTAGGATCATGCTATGTGTGTTGTTGGAAGGAGAAATAGTATTTTCTTTGGACAACGAAGAGTTTTCAATATCCGCGAATGAAAAGCCTGCCGTTTTTGCTTACATGGTAAATCAACCTGTATTCTTCACGCGCCGAATCATCAAAGGCAATCGCCTTAAAAAGATTAACGTATCAGCAAGCAAAGATTGGTTATTGTCGCGTTCCAGTGCATCTCAGCTTCATGCCTTGCAGCAGGGGCTTTTTGCAAAAACCTATGTTGTGCATGACTGGATAGCTGGTTCTGAGACTGTCGATTTGGCGTTAAAAATAATGGACGCAGAATACAATGATGATTTGATGTCCAGAATAGAATGTGAACGTCTTGCCTTTGAAATGTTCGGCGCGTGTTTCGAAAAGTTCTATTCCGTTTCGGACAAGGAAAATCAAACAGAATCCGTGCAATCGGATGTGGTATGGCCGCTGCGTGTTTATGAAGATGAATTAGAAACACTGTTGCTTCAACGCAATTCTTCCGCAGAACTGGCTGAGAATCTCGGCGTTAGTATGAGCACATTGCAGCGTTATTTTAAACGTCATCACAATAAATCTTTCGCAGAATACGTCAGAGAAAAGCGCCTGGAACACGCGCGTCGCAGCCTGAAATATGAACAAGTAACTATTGGAGAGGCTGCTTATAACGCGGGGTATAATCATGTTTCCAATTTCGTTTCAGCATTCAAAAAGCAATTTAATAAAACACCAAGTGAATTAAAGACCCTCTAAACCATAGAGGCTTTATTTCCAAAGAACCTATTTAGAAACAAAGTGCATAGAGTTTCCTTAGCGCTTGTTACAATTAATCAAACCCTACTTGACCATCTTTGACGATAAGGTTGTGCAAGCTAGTGACCTTGGACTGAGGATCATAGATATCATCTACTATCTGTAGGTCGGCTCGTAGTTGCTCATGCGTTAACTCACACAATAAGTATCCTCGGTATCGGTTCTCAAAGTAATGAGCGAATGGGTTTTCGCTAAACTGCTGATTGGTTGTGCAATAGCGATCATCTCCTCCACCGCCAGAAGAAATTGAGCCGCAAACTAATTCAGTCAGCAATGGCGTCGATGAGTGATTCAAAGCCTGTTCATTGACCACGCCAGCATAAAACGCATGAATATTCCCGCCAAAGGAGAGTGGATTTGATAGGTCTTTGATTTTCATTTCGTCGAGTATTTTTTGTCGTGATGACGCGAAATTATCCCAACCATCCATATCAAAGGCCTTGCTCTTGCCGTTGAGATAATCAAATGGCGCTAGCATGGTCGTCTGAACAATGGCATTCCATTTACATTCAAAGTATCCAAGTCCTCGAAGTAACCAGCTTTCTTGGTCAGCGCCAAGCATTGAACGAGATGACGCCATCGCCTCATCACAAATGGATTTATAGCTTCTTAACAGTGACGGTAAGTGCTCGCATGCAGGCATGTCTCGGTATTGCCTGCAATCTAACAAATCGAACTGAATCAGGTTACCCACGGCTATTCGCTGATGTAGTTGCACTTTGCCATCCTGTGGTCTGGCAGCAAATCGAAGTGGCATATGCTCAAAATATGCTTTAAAGGCAGCAACTTTTCGTTTTACAAAAGCCTCTTCGGATTCTCCATACTCGTTATATTTGCCACCCCAGTCATTATCCACTTCGTGGTCATCCCAAATGCAAATCCACGGTGCGCTTGCGTGCGCACTTTGTAATAAAACGTCTTGTTTATATGTAGCATAGAGTTGTCTATAGGTATCCAGATCATCGGCTTCGATGATTGGAATATTGCGAACGCCTCCAAACCAGTCGCGTTCATAGATGTAATCACCTGTATGAATGATTAGGTCAAGTTGTCTTTCGGCCATATCCCTGAACGCAGCATAATGACCGTCTGTGTAAGATTGACAGGCGGCAACAGCAAACGAGAGTTTGTCTTTTTGGGCTCCAATCTTGGGTAAGGTTTTTGTGCGTCCTACCGGACTTAGATGTTTGCCACAAACAAAACGATAGTAATAGGTAGTGTCGTCATTTAAATTTCTTACGTCTATATGAACACTATGTGCATTGTTTGGGTACGCAAGGGCATTGCCACTTGCAGTTTCAATGGTGCAGGCTTCGTCAGTGCATATCTGCCATTTGACTATGACAGTTGTTTGCGGCATTGCTTTGACATCTAATGGATAAGGTGCCAGACGTGTCCAAAGCACAACGCTGTCTTGTTTCGGATCACCTGATGCCACACCAAGTGTAAATGGGTAGTCAGTTATTTCAGTATCGGGTTCTACGGCGCCAGTCTTTGTTAGCGGCACAAATGAAAGTGCCGCCAAATTACACGCCTTCGATAACAACTGCCTTCTTTTTACATCCATTGTCTATTCAAAACGCGTCGAAGACCTTTGCAATGCGAATACCATAGGTTCGTGGCATAGCGTAATGCTCGCCAATACCTATTACATCACCAAAATCTGAGCGTATTAGCAAGTACTCTTCGTCAGTGAGGTTATTCGCCCACAGCGTGAATCGCCATTGTTCATTTGTTTCATAGCTTATGTGAGCATTTACTACAGAAAAACTATCTATCAAGAAAGTATCTCTGTTTTCAGATCCAGTGAAGTAATCATTTTGCCATGAATAATTGATGGAGCCAGTCAATTCACCACTCCCCATTGGATAATAACCATTGATGCTAAGATTCATGCTGTTTTTTGGTGAACTCGCCAAAAAGTTGCCTGAACGGTCGTCAAAGGTACCATCACGTTGTTCAATGAAGAACTCACTATACCTCGCATCCAAGTAGGCATAGTTTCCCGATAACGTAATATAATCGTTAAGCACAAAGGTGGTTTCAATTTCAACGCCATCCACATCTGCTTGAGAGGCGTTGACGATAACAAAATCAAAGTTTGTGTTTAAAACACCCTCTTGTTTGTCTTTATAGTCTTGTGTGAACACAGATAAATTTGCCCGAAGACGGTTATCAAAAAAATCTCCTTTTATTCCAACTTCAAATGCATCGATTGTCTCTGGATCAAATGCTCGACCGATCACTTCGTTGTTATTTCCTTCGGTGTTAAAGCCACCTGAGGTAAAACCTTGCGTAAATGAGCCATACACAATCAGGTTTTTTGTTGGTTGCCAATTCAGCGATACACGTGGCGTAAATTCATTCCAACGTTCATCAAAACGCGGGGATGAGAAATTGTTATCTACATTCAGGTTGTCAATGAAATCTACCTGGACTTCTTTTTCTTCAATCGTGTATCGACCACCAAAATTGGCGGTCAGCGTGTTAGAAATTTCATATTCAATGTCAGTATAAAAAGCAAAACTAGTCGTATCGACCTCTTGATCGTAAATCAAATCACGAATGGTATTGCCTGTTAAACCAGCAAGCCTTATGGAACCAGCATCACGCTCTACATCGTCTTTAAAGTAATAAATACCCGCCACATAACTCAACCTATTATGCTTAGTACTCACAAGTCGAAGTTCTTGAGAAAACGTACTGGGTTTTTCGAAATTGTCTGCTAATTGTTGGAACGGAAAAAACGGGTTAAAGCTTGGCAATAGCGAAAAATCAGTGGCGCTGAAAGAGAAAAATTCTGTCGTTTCCGATTCTCGATATGCGGTAATCGAGATAATATCACCAA
>JBCDMA010000086.1:0-13287 GCA_038744645.1 Pseudomonadota bacterium
CAATTTGCATGGGCGGCGGAAAAAATAGCAGCACGTGGGTTGAGTGACCGCATCACACTGCTAAAGCGCGACTATCGATTACTTGAAGGGAAATATGACAAGCTTGTATCAATAGAAATGATTGAAGCAGTCGGAAAGCAATACCTTCCCGAGTTCTTCGACAAATGCCACCAGTTGCTGAAACCCGATGGTCTTATGTTGTTACAATCAATAATCATTGATGACAGAAGATATGACAGTTATTCCAACAACGTAGATTTTATCCAAAAACACATCTTCCCCGGCGGTTTTCTTCCATCTCAATACAGCATTAATCAGCACGTGAAAAAATACACAGATATGAGTATCCGAGATGTTCACGACATTGGGATTGACTACGCGAAGACCTTAAGAGATTGGTTTGATGCGTTTATGGCACAAAAACACGAACTAATAAAAGACGGTTATGACGATAGATTCATAAGGATGTGGCAGTACTATTTGAATTACTGTGAAGGTGGTTTTTTAGAGCGTGTTATAAGCACGGTACAGCTCGTTATTAGCAAACCCGCGCATAGAGACTATCTCAGCCGCGGCTAACTCTAGGCCATTTTAGTACTGTTGGTCCGATAAGGAGATCGGGTCAGTAAACTTAGGCTCACCTTGCACTACGGTGATTTCAACACGTCTATTTTGCGCTTTAGCATCAGGGGAATCATCGTTTACCACTGGTTGCGTTGCTGCTTTGCCAATAACACGCATTCTAGTTTCATCAAATGCTGGTGCTCTTCTTAATTGCTCAGCTACAGCAACAGCGCGCTGGGCGCTTAAATCCCAGTTTGACGAGTACAATTCATTTGAGATCGCTACACCGTCACTGTGCCCTGTTATCTCAACTTTTCCTGGCATGTCATTTAGTAACACACCCAGTCTTCTGATGACCGGCACAAATTGCGGTTGTAGAAAGGCAGAGCCAGCAGAAAAAGAACCGCTCTCTCTGATCCTAATAACCAACTGTTGCCCCAAGTTTTCAACATCGACTGCGCCGTCTTTTATCTGTCGCTGCAATAAGTCTTCGATTTTCTTTTTATTTTCTTGTATTTGTTCTTTATCAGCCGCCGCTGCACCAGCCGATGCAACTTCATTACTGGTTTGTGGAGATTGACCGCCTCTGAAGGTACCGCGTTGTTTTTGTGTGCCGCCTGCGTTATCTGACTCGCCCTCTTGAAAATTGAGCATTGGCTTGGTGATGTCTTGCGTGACCTGTTGTATCGTTTCAATAGGTGTTGGATCAGGACGCCCAGGCCTAAATTCCAGGGCAACAACGCTAGTGCCTTTAGGAATGTCTTTTAGCTCAACTTTATTCTGGACACCAAAGGCAAATTTCATCGAACCTGCAATCTGCTTAAATTTCTTCACGTCCATTTCTGAAAAGGACAGCAGCAGAACAAAGAAGCACATTAACAGAGACATCAGATCAGCAAAGGTACCCATCCATGCTGGCAGTCCCTCCGGGGGACATTTGGGACATTCTTCTTCCTCTGCCGCCATTATTCAGCCTCGTCCGCACCGCGTTTACTTTCCATGAGATAGCCTTTAAGCACACCTTCGATCACGCGTGGGTTTTGACCATCTGCTATCCCCAATATGCCATCGAGGATAAGGTTTTGATTAAGCTTTTCTTCGCCACTGCGAACATTTAGTTTAAACGCGACAGGTAAGCAAAAAAGGTTCGCTAGCATAGCGCCATACAGTGTTGTAAGCAGTGCAACGGCCATTGCAGGGCCGATGGATTTAGGGTCATCCATATTAGACAACATAGCAACCAAACCAATTAGGGTCCCGATCATTCCCATCGCTGGCGCGACATCACCCATTGATTTAAAAATTTCAGCGCCGTTTTCGTGGCGTTCTGTCGTGTTGGAGATATCTTTTGCCATGGTCGTTCTGACAACGTCTACATCGTGCCCATCAACAAGCATATCGACGCCTTTTTGCATGAACGCGTTTTCAATTTCTGCTTCTTCCAACGCGAGAAAACCACCTTTTCTGGCCGCATCAGCCATTTCAACGATCTTCTCGATAAGTTCATCTGGCGCCTGTAATTTAAATGAAAAAGCTTTGGCGACGACCTTGCCAGCACTTAAGAACTTTGACATGGGATATTGCATCAGCACGACGAAGATTGAACCACCGAATACGATCAGAACGGAAGGCACATTGATAAAAATGCCAAGTGAGCCGCCCATGACCATCGCCATAACAACGAGTCCGAGAGCGCCTAAAAATCCAACAATGGTTGCTAAATCCACCGTATACCCCTAAAGCGTTAAGAAAAAAATCCTAGATAACTACACATATAACGGCGCTTGAGCAAAAACCTTGAAGGTGATTTGGGATGAACAACGCCTTGTATCTTTGCGACGTATAAAGCATTGAATTTACGTTATTGATTAGGTATTGTGTGCTCCTTTCAAACGCTGCACGCGTGCAGACAAAGCGCAAATAGAGCATTATGGACACCGAAAAATTGTCGTTTGAACAGGCCATGCAGGAACTCGAAAAACTCGTGGCTGAAATGGAACAAGGCGAGATTACGCTTGAGCAGTCTCTCGCGCATTTTGAGCGCGGGATCACGCTAGCAAGGCACAGCCAACACTTACTCACAAAAGCAGAGCAAAAAGTGCAGATGCTTACCTCTGACCAAGGTCAAGACACACTCATGGATTTCCAACAAGCAGACAGTGAGTAATGGGTCAAACGACGCTTGTAGAGCTGCAAAAGCAGGTCAATAATGACGTTATTGACAGCTACAAAAGATTAAAAACGCAATTTGAACTCGGTGACAACAAACTCATTGAGGCGATCGAATACGCGCTTTTAGGCGGTGGTAAACGCGTTAGACCATTGCTGCATAGAATCGTCTCTAGATTGCTCGGCGCGGATGAAAACGACGCCAAAGTATGTGAGTTATCCTTAGAGTGTATACACGCATATTCACTGATCCACGATGATCTCCCTTCAATGGACAACGATGAACTTCGTCGCGGCTTACCGACAGTGCATATCGCCTTTGATGAAGCGACTGCTATTCTCGCGGGCGATGCGTTACAGACGTTGGCTTTTGAATGGTTGTCTGAAGCAACACTGACCGACACTGTCGCGTTAACAAGAAATCACTTGGTATCTACTTTGGCGAAGTCCGCAGGTGTACGCGGTATGTGCATGGGTCAAGCATTAGACCTGGCCGCTACTGACAACACAATCGATGTAGACACTCTAATCAGACTACACACACACAAAACAGGCGCATTGTTAAAAGCTTCTGTACAAATGGCAATCGAAATATCTCCTGAGATACACGCTACGTCAAAGCAGGTGTTGATGACGTATGCTGATGCCATCGGAATGGCATTTCAAATCCAAGATGACATCCTGGACGTAACAGCTGATACAGGAACGTTGGGAAAACCGCAGGGATCAGATGCATTTTCGAACAAATCTACATTTGTAACACACTATGGATTAGAAGGTGCTCAAACTGAGCTGCGCAAAAAACAAGACGTCGCGCTGAGTTGCTTGAATCAGCTTAATGGCGATACGGAAGAGTTAGCAAGCTTTACGGACCTTATGGTTTCCCGAAAGTATTAATGCTTGTTGCAGTTTAAACGTAACCTTAGGTAGGCACATAGAGATAAAATGAGTTTAGATTTATCAGAATATCCACACTTGGCAAAAGCGAATACGCCTGAAGACCTTCGTTTGCAACCGAAATCTCACTTGTCTGCAATTGCCAAAGAGCTTCGCCTATTTCTCCTTAACTGTGTGAGCCAAAGCAGCGGACATTTTGCCTCGGGTCTGGGCACGGTCGAGTTAACTGTCGCCTTGCATTACGTCTACAATACGCCGTTCGACAAATTGGTTTGGGATGTCGGACATCAGGCGTATCCACACAAAATCTTGACTGCGCGCCGAGATAAAATGACCACCATTCGTCAAAAAGGTGGATTACATCCTTTCCCCTACCCACCTGAAAGTGAGTATGACGCTTTTGCTGTGGGGCATTCATCAACATCAATCAGTGCAGCGTTGGGCATGGCCATTGCTGCGGGTAAAGAAAACAAAAACAGAAAAGTCGTTGCTGTTATCGGCGACGGTGCCATGACGGCGGGTATGGCGTTTGAAGCATTGAATCACGCCGGTGATTTGGATCAGGATATTTTGGTAATACTCAACGATAACGAAATGTCCATTTCAGAAAACGTGGGGGCGCTCAACTCTCATTTGGCACGACTTCTTACCGGCTCTTTTTACAATTCAATCAGAGATGGCGGCAAGAAAATACTGAGTAATGTTCCACCTTTTAAAGAGCTCGCTAGTCGAGCTGAAGAGCACTTAAAGGGCATGGTTGCTCCTGGCACTATTTTCGAAGAGCTTGGTTTTAACTACGTCGGCCCGATAGACGGACATGACATTGAAACCGTAACGGACACGCTGATTAATCTTAAGAAAATGCATGGGCCTAAACTACTTCATGTGGTAACAAAAAAAGGAAAAGGTTATGAAGTCGCTGAGCAAGACCCGATAAAATGGCACGCTGTACCGAAATTCGACCATACCACAGAAAAATTTCCTGACAAAAAACCGGGTAAGCCGACATTCTCTGCAATCTTTGGCAACTGGCTATGTGATATGGCCGAGAAAGACAAAAACCTCATGGCGATAACACCCGCAATGCGCGAAGGTTCTGGTATGGTGAGGTTTTCTCAGCGGTTCCCGGAACAATACTTTGATGTCGCCATTGCTGAGCAACACTCAGTGACATTAGCAGCAGGCTTTGCATGCGCTAATAAAAAGCCTGTGGTCGCTATTTACTCAACATTTTTGCAGCGCGCCTATGACCAACTGATTCATGATGTAGCCTTGCAGAATCTAGATGTTCTTTTTGCCATTGATAGAGCGGGCATTGTCGGCGCGGATGGGCCTACTCACCAAGGTGCGTTTGATATTGCTTATCTGCGCTGCATTCCGAATATGGTGATCATGACCCCATCAGACGAAGCGGAATGCCGAAACATGTTATTCACTGGATATCTCGTTAACCAACCCGCCGCTGTCAGATACCCTCGAGGTGCAGGCATTGGTGCTGAAATTCAATCTGACATGGTTCAACTAGAGTTAGGGAAAGCGGACAAACTCAGGGATGGACAGAAAGTGGCTATCCTTAATTTTGGCACACTGATTGGCGAAGCTAAAACAGCAGCAGAATCATTGGGTGCGACCCTTGTGGACATGCGATTCGTTAAACCTATCGATGTCGACATGATTATTGAATGTGCCAAAACACACGACTTACTTGTCACCATCGAAGATGGTGCTATAGCGGGAGGCGCGGGCAGCGCCGTTCAGCAATGCTTACAAGAAAACAAACAGCTCGTTCACGTGCTTAATCTGGGGATCCCTGATCAATTCATTATGCAAGGTACGCAAGAGGAAATGTATGCTGAATTGGGAATTGATGCACAAGGGATAAAAACTGCGATCGACCAGTTTCTTGCTACATAACCACAAAAATTCAACACTTACAAAGCAGCTTTTCCATTTAAGTAAAATGCTTCAAATACGGCAGCAAAAGCGGATACGTAAGGTTTAAGATAAGACACGCAAATACGCCCGCGATCACATCATCAATCATGATACCAAGACCACCTTTTATGCGTTTATCCAGCATACCAATGGGCCAAGGCTTGACGATATCAAACAAACGAAACAGCAAAAATCCCAGGATTATTGTCATCCAGTTAAACGGCACAAAAACAAATGTTATCATAATGCCCACAATTTCATCCCAAACGATGCCGCCATGATCATGGGTCTTTAATGCATCAGATGTTGTTTGGCAAACTTTGATACCCGTAAGAAATGCCAGGACAACAATACCGATGTAAACGTACCCAGGGGTGTAGGACATCAGCCACACAAGCGGCAGTCCGGCTAATGTACCAAAGGTACCCGGCATAAATGGAGCAAGGCCAGAGCCAAAACCCAATGCAGCAAAGTGTTGGATATTTAAAAGCGAGACGCGTTCCCTGAGGTGTTTTTGCATGCTGTCAAAAAACGTTGTTCAAAAATGTTTATAGCCCGTCAGCTCATTCTCAAATTGATAGCTTTCATCTTTGAGTCGCAGCTCTAGCTTCTTATTCGCACCAGTAATTTGTCCAATGCATGTGCATTGAATATTGTAACTTGACATTGCACTTTCAACGCTGACACGATGCTCCTCTGGTACAGTGAAAAGTAACTCATAATCGTCACCACCATAACAAGCGTATTCTAATGCGCTTTCGAGCTCGCTGACGGTTTCGCCTAAGGCTTTTGACACGGGCAAATCATCTAGATTTATAACCGCGCCTACATCCGACGCTTCCAGAACATGACGCATATCTTGTAATAAACCGTCCGAAACATCTAAACACGACGACGCCAGTCGTCGCAGCGCCGTTCCAGCCAAAACGCGAGGAGATGGATACAGGTGCCGTTCTGTCAAATATAATCTATCAGTGTTTGTCGCACATTCGATTTGGTTATTCAATATTGCCAAACCCGCTGCTGCATCGCCCAAGGTGCCAGTGACAAAAATCCAATCGCCTTTGTTTGCACCATCCCGTCCCAAATAACTATCCGGTGGCACAAAGCCTTGCGCAGTAATGGTGACAGAGAGGCCACCTTTCACGGTATCGCCGCCAATCAGTTGAATCGAATAATATTCACATAACTCATGCACTTTACTAGAAAAGCTTTCTAACCAAATATCGTCTGCTGAAGGAATCGAAAGCGATAGATTTATCCACGATGGTTCTGCACCCATTGCGGATAAATCGCTCAGGTTTGTCGCTATTGATTTGTGCGCAACCGCCGACGGGTCGGTATCAGGCAGAAAATGCACTCCCTCTAGCAAGGTATCTGTCGTTGTCACAAGCAGTTGACCTGCGGGTACTCTCGTTACAGCGGCATCATCGCCAATACCTAAAATGACATCCTTTCGCACGTATTGTGATTTTGAGAAAAAGTTTCTAATTACGCTGAATTCATTCAACATTATTTTCTTTCGTGTTTACGGAGCGTCTTTACTGCTTTGTCCAATGCCCCATTTATGAATTTATGGCTTTCTTCGGCACCAAAGGTTTTTGCAAGTTCAATCGCTTCGTTGATTATCACCTTGAAAGGTACATCGACCCGTTCTAACAATTCATAAGTTGAGATGCGTAGAATGGCTTTCTCAATGGGGTCGAGTTCTTCTGGTAATCGCCCTAAATAGGGTTTTAGTGTTGTATCAAGCGTGTCAACGCGCCGTGTAACTTGCTCTAAGAGCTCTTGAAAATACTCTGTGTCAACATCTTTCATGTTGTTGTCTTTGGCAAGATCCAGCTCAATCTGCCGAATGTCATTTCCAGTCATTGACCAAGAATACAACCCCTGCAAGGCTAGCTGACGAGCCTTTTGTCGAAAACCTGGTTTCAATTACAACGCCTCGTCAATGGCTGCCAAAACATTCACCATTTCCAATGCTGAATGCGCGGCTTCGGCTCCTTTATTGCCTGCTTTCGTGCCAGAGCGCTCAATGGCTTGCTCAATGCTATCCGTTGTGATGACGCCAAATGCGACGGGAATAACGCTGTCCATAGCGACTTGGGCTAGCCCTTTGTTACACTCTCCAGCGACAAAATCAAAGTGAGGCGTGCCACCTCTTATCACAGCACCAAGCGCAACCACGGCATCGAATTTACCTGATGCAACAAGTTTTTTCGTTACTACTGGAAGCTCGTACGCACCGGGTACACGCACGACAGTAATGTCATCAGGATTGACTTCCCCGTGCCGCTCCAGCGTATCTAGAGCCCCATCAAGTAAACTCTCGACCACGAAACTATTAAATCGAGCCACGACCACGACGAACTTTTTCCCAGTTGCTCTGATGTTTCCTTCGATTATTTTCACGTTATTGACTCCAGATAAAAACCGGCGCGAAGTATAGCACAGTCAAGTGCAATAACCCCTCTTTAATTTACGAATTCTATAACCTCTAGACCAAAGCCAGAGAGCGCTGAATACTTGACAGGTTTGCTTAATAAACGCATTTTTTTCACGCCGAGCGATGCCAGGATTTGGCTGCCAACACCCACCGTACGAGAGCTGCCTTGCCATGTTTTTGCGCGAGAACACGTACCCAAATCCTCTGACTCAAACCGCTTTACTTGAGAAAGCAGGTCTTCTTCTTTTCCAAGTATGATGAGTATGCCCCCTTGGTCATGAATTTTCTTCATTGCAGATTGTAATGTCATTGAGCGATCTATTGCTCTGGTCGATCCAAGAAGGTCACTAAATGTATTGTGCAAATGAACTCTAACCAACGTGGGTACATCGGGATCGATCTCTCCGTTTTTCAAAACGAAGTGAATTTGGTTGTCAATCACATCTTTATATGTGATGAGTTCGAATTCACCATAGTTTGTCGGCAACTGACATGTCGCTACTTTCTCTATGGTCGTTTCATTCAAATTTCGATATTCAATGAGATCAGCAATCGTTCCAATCTTTAAATCGTGCTTTTGAGCAAACTCTTCAAGTTCAGGCCGCCTTGCCATTGTGCCGTCTTCATTGAGTATTTCGACAATCACGGATGCAGGTTCGCATCCAGCCAGTCTGGCTAAGTCGACGCCGGCTTCGGTGTGTCCGGCTCTGTTGAGCACGCCGCCTACTTTGGCTACGAGTGGGAAAATGTGTCCCGGTTGTACTATATCTTCGGCAATCGCATCTTCAGCGACTGCAGCAAGTATCGTGGTTGCCCTGTCGGCAGCTGAAATCCCCGTCGTTACACCTTGCGCCGCTTCGATAGAGACAGTGAAATTCGTCGAGAATTGCGCGCCGTTATTATCAACCATCATAGGCAGTGCCAACTTTTTAGCGCGGGACTGAGTCATGGGCAAACACACAAGCCCTCGTGCATGCGTGACCATAAAGTTGATCGCTTGCGGTGTAACATGCTCCGCTGCCATGATGAGATCGCCCTCATTCTCGCGATCCTCATCATCCATGAGAATTACCATTTTTCCGTTCTTTATATCTTCGATAATTTCAGCTGTGGTATTTAATGCCATTTACCATTCCCTACTTTTTTAAATAGCCATTTTCAGCTAGAAATGCCATATCAATATTTGATGCTTTGTCTGCACTTGCTGCTGAATACTTACTTTGGCTTTCACCTTGAATAAGCCTCTCCAGATAGCGTGCAATAAGATCAACTTCCAAATTCACCTCTGTACCCACCTTATAGCTGCCGATGATAGTCTCTTGCAATGTATGCGGGATCAACCAAAGCATAAACACATTGTCGTTCACTTCATTGACTGTAAGGCTAACACCATCGACAGTAATCGAGCCTTTGTGGGCAATGTACTTTGCCAGATCTGAAGGTGCTTCAACCCAAATTTCAACATAGTTAGTATGCTTATTTATTGTTTTGACGACACCGAGTCCATCAACGTGACCAGAAACTATGTGGCCACCAAATCGGCTATCTGCCCGCATCGCTTTTTCTAAGTTAACGGCATTGCCAACACCATAGTGTTTAAACCCGGTGAGTTTTATGGTTTCTTGAGAAACATCTGCAGCATAATACGTGCTGCCATGCTCAACCACAGTCAAACACACACCGTTTGTCGCAATACTATCTCCTAGATGCACATCTGACATATCCAATGTCTCGGACTCGACCACTAATCGAATATCTGAGCCATTATTGGTGAGTGCCTTAATCTTCCCCATGGCTTCAATGATGCCTGTAAACATTACGTGAACCCCAACTCTAGTTTAATATCAGGTCCTATTCTGACGTGTTTCAATAATTGTGCTCTCTTGGCGTTTTCCAACTGCTTTATTTCATTCATATTGAGTAAGTCTCGGCCTTTATCACCTAAAAATACTGGCGCTTGATACAGCACAAGACGATCAACCAAGTTTTGTTGAACAAAGGCACCCGACAGGTTGCCACCCGCTTCTACCCAAAGATTGTTAACTTGTCTGTCTTTCGCCAGTCTCAACAATGCTGATTTAAGATTGACATACGCATTCTCTGCGTCAATCTGCCACTGTTCTGTTGTCGCAGGTAGCCTATGGTTACTGCTCAAATTCAATACAAGTGTCGGCGCATCATCATCGAAAATACGCTCCTTGCCTGTCAGCCTATTTTTACCATCAACAATAATGCGCTGTATTGGTTTGGCTCTTTGTTGATACGCGTTTGCGACCGCGCTATCGCCGTCATCCAGTCGCACTGTCATCTTTGGATTGTCAGCAATAACAGTGTCAGCGCCTGTTAAAATGGCGCACTGTTTGGCTCTTTCCCTATGCACATCAAGACGAGATTGAGCGCTCGTGATCCATTGACTTTGACCGTTGGCAAGCGCCGTCTTTCCATCTAGACTGGCGGCCAATTTGACTGTAACGAAAGGCAAATCATGTTGCATTCGCCTAAAAAAACCGGTATTCAACTGTGAGGCAGCATCGTTCAAAACGCCTGTGTGCACCTCAATGCCAGCATTTTCCAAAATAGCAATTCCTTTACCTGCGACAAGCGGGTTTGGATCTGTATTGGCGATAATGACTTTCGCAACATCTGCTTTAACAAGAGCCTCTGCGCAAGGGCCGGTCTTACCGTAGTGCGCACAAGGTTCTAATGTGACAAAAACAGTCGCCCCTTTCGCCTTGTCTCCAGCTTGAAACAAGGCATTTACTTCAGCGTGTGGGTCACCTGCGAATTTATGATAGCCCTCACCTACAATCTCATTGTTGTTCACAATGACACAACCAACGTTAGGATTTGGCGATGTTGAATATTGACCTAAAGTAGCAAGTTTGATTGCTCTTGCCATGAACCTATTTTGCTCAATAGTATTCAATCTTCGTCACCCAGGCGCTCGATTTCTTCACCGAAGTCTTTAACGTCTTCAAACGAGCGATACACAGATGCAAAACGAATGTACGCTACTTTATCCAGTTTTTTTAACTGTTCCATGATCAATTCGCCAACGAGTTCGCTATTTACATCCCTCTCCCCCGTCGCTCGCAGGCCAGACTTAATTTTATGAATGCTCTGTTCTATGGATTCAGTAGACACTGGCCTCTTTTCTAATGCGCGATGCATACCGGACCGCAGTTTGTTTTCATTAAAGGCTTCTCGCGTTTTATCTCTTTTTATTACAAACGGCATGACGAGTTCAGCAACTTCAAATGTTGTAAATCGTTCGTTGCAGACAGAACACTGTCTTCTCCGTCTCACTTGCGCGCCGTCAGAGACAAGTCTTGAATCAATGACTTTAGTTTCTAAGTTTCCACAAAAAGGGCAAAACATCGTCGTTTCTCTACAAATTTAATCTCGTTATTATAGTAAAAATCAACGCACTGAAACCCACGGAACTATGATCAAACAAATAAAAGTACTCAAAGCAAAGGCCAAAAACGCTATCAAAAAAACAGGCGTTTTACAAAACGAAAAAGCCGGAAAGATTTCCGGCCTTTTTGTTTTAAGTCTTTGCCTATGCGTAAACGGGATGAGATTCACATAGCTTGATCACTTCAGCCTGCACTCGCTCGATAACGTTTTGATCACCCATGTTATCAAGAATATCGCAAATCCAACTTGCAACTTGCTTTGATTCTTGTTCCTTAAATCCTCTTGTCGTTATCGCAGGTGTACCAATACGCAAGCCACTGGTCACGAAAGGTGACCGCGGATCGTTAGGCACCGAATTTTTATTGACGGTAATGTTTGCACTTTCAAGCGCTGCATCTGCGTCTTTACCCGTAATATCTTTATCAATGAGGTCTAGCAGGAACAAGTGATTCTCCGTGCCGTTTGATACCACTTTATAACCACGTTCTTGTACTATGGATACCATTGCTTTGGCGTTCTTAAGCACTTGCGCTTGATAAGTTTTAAAGTCATCCGAAAGTGCCTCTTTAAATGCAACCGCCTTTGCTGCAACAACATGGCACAGAGGTCCGCCTTGGTTGCCAGGAAACACTGCGCTATTGAATTTCTTGTAAAGTGTCTCGTCTCCGCAGGCTGAGATGATTAAACCACCTCTTGGCCCTGCAAGTGTTTTATGTGTTGTAGTGGTTACAACATGGGCATGTGGAATCGGACTTGGATAAAGACCAGCAGCTACAAGACCTGCCACGTGCGCCATGTCAACTAATAAATAGGCGCCCACCTTGTCTGCTATCTCTCTAAATCTGGCCCAATCAACGATGCCAGAGTACGCCGAAAAACCGCCAATAATCAGCTTCGGTTTGTGTTCTAGCGCAAGCGCTTCGATATTACCGTAATCAATGATACCGGTATCTGGATGTAATCCATATTGAACAGCGTTGTAAGTCTTTCCAGAAAAGTTAACGTGAGAACCGTGTGTAAGATGCCCACCGTCCGCTAAGCTCATGCCCAGCACGGTATCGTTCGCCTCTATTAGCGCCATAAATACTGCGGTGTTTGCCTGCGAACCTGAGTGCGGTTGTACATTTGCGTAGTCGCAGTCAAAGAGTTTTTTAGCACGCTCAATCGCAAGCTCCTCAGCAACATCTACGTGTTCACATCCGCCATAGTAGCGTTTGCCTGGATAGCCTTCTGCGTACTTATTGGTCAATTGCGAGCCTTGAGCTTCGAGTACACGCGGACTGCAATAGTTTTCAGAGGCGATAAGCTCTATGTGTTGCTCTTGTCGTTGTTTTTCTTTGTCCATTGCGGACGCTAATTCGGGGTCGAACTCAGCAATAGTCATTTTGCTAGATAACATATCGTCTCCTATTCCAATCCGAGAGGCTGATAACATGGCTAGATGAACACTGATGACCAAACACCAGTACTTCAGCAAGCGCGCTATTGTAGCGGAAAACCTGATTTTGTATATAGCGGAAAGGTATTATCTGGACGAATTCGACCTAACGCCAGTACAAGTTGATGTCAATAAATGAATACATAATGCCCATAGAGTTAAAACTGTACTATTCATTCAGTTTTTCAAGTTGTTTAACGCGGTCATAGAGTTTATCGATTGTTCTGAGCTTAACCGTATTTTTCTGCCACTCACGATTACTCGTTGCAGGAAGTCCTGATGAGTAAACGCCAGGCTCTGTGATACTTTTAGTGACCATAGATTTGGCAGTAATTTGCACATTGTCAGAAATGTTGATGTGTCCATTTATCCCACTTTGCCCAGCGATAATGACATTCTTTCCTATCGTCGTGCTTCC
>JBCDMA010000087.1:0-13217 GCA_038744645.1 Pseudomonadota bacterium
AGCAAAGTATACATTTAATCGCCAACGACAGTAGATTTAGCATACTCATGATTAACTTACTTTAATGATCTCCGCATCCCGATTTGCGTTAGTATGCCTATGATCTCGAGGATATTTTCATGAAACCAATATTACTTTTCGCTCTTCTTCTTTGCTTTGGCGTAAGTGCATCAGCAGCGCCGCTTTCTCAATATATCAATGATCCGCAAACCGTCGGAAACGCGCGACTGGAGGTTATGTTTTGGGATATTTATGATGCTGAGTTAATCGCGGAATCTGGTATTTTTGTATCTGGAGAGCCATTTGCGTTAAGACTCACGTATCTGCGAAAGTTTAAGGGTGAAGATATCGCAAGTCGCTCCGTTGATGAAATGCGCAGCCTTGGTGTTGTGGATGAAATAAAACTCGCAAAATGGTTTGAACAAATGCACAGTATCTTCCCTGACGTTAAAAGCGGAAACTCCATTATAGGTGTGGTCGATGAGACAGAGTTTAGCCATTTTTATTTTGATGATATGAAGCTTGGTCGCATAGAAGATCCGGAATTTAGTCAATGGTTCTTTGCCATTTGGTTACACGAAAAATCCTCAGAGCCCAAAATGCGAAAGGAACTACTGGGCTTGGTCGAGTAAAACTACAGATGAATACTTACAGAGTTATTTATACATACACAAATTTGTACAACCAAATCTGGCGACAGTATTTGGTGAATACACATCGACTCGTTTTTCTCACCGACTAAAACCAACATTTCTATCATAACTAATGCAGGTAAAAAGAGGATTTTTTATGCGTTTTCTGCGTCGAACACTTTGTATCTTAGCCACGGGTTTGTTGCTCGCAGGGTGCTCTGCGTCAATCAATGGGGACGATTATGACAGCATCTCACCAAAATTCGATATTGAAGCATTTTTTGATGGCAATGTGATTGCATGGGGCATCGTGCAAGACAGAAGTGGCGAGGTGGTCCAACGATTTATTGTCAACATCGATGCGTATAAAGAAGACGGGAAACTTATTCTTGATGAGACCTTCGAATATGGTGTGGGCGAGGGTCCTGAAAAAAGAATATGGACACTAACCAAAAACGATGACGGTACTTACACTGGCAATGCCGGTGACATTGCCGGTGATGCTACAGGGGTATCTCACGGAAATGCATTTAATTTTGTATATGAGATGGACCTAGATGTTGGCGGGAGTACCTATCGAGTGAACTTTGATGACTGGTTTTGGGCATTTGATGAAAACACCATGATGAACAGGTCATACATCAAAAAATTTGGGATCACGTTTGCCGAAGTATCCATTTTCATGCAGAAACAAGTGTCTTAGGTATATTCTGCGATCAGGCTTCGATACTGAGGGGTTCAGGAACATCTTGAATGGGTAATCTTATAAGACAGCACAAGCCGGAGTGCGACCTTTGATTTTTAAACTCTAGTTTGCCTCTATGTAGATTAACGACTGCAGCAACCAGTGACAGTCCCAAGCCATTTCCGCTGGTCGTTCTACTTTTTTCTGTTCGATAAAATCGTCTTGTCAGATTCTCGAGAGATTCTTCATTTACACCCGTCCCCGAATCACATATTCGAATGATTATTTCGTCTTCCTCTTTGTCTAGTTGAATTTCAATCTTTCCCTCGGCCGGTGTAAATTTTAGAGCATTGTCAATTACGTTGGTAAACACCTGAAACATCAAACTTTTATCGCAATACGTGTATATCTCTCTAATTGTTTTTTGTTGCAGCTTTATGGATTTCTCTTCCATCATTGGCATATAGAGTTCTATCGCATCCTCAAGTACCAATGCTACATCATTGTTTTCAAACCCGGCGCGCTTGGCATTGGTTTCAATATATGTAATACGCAGTAGCGAATTAAAAATGGCAAGAATGTTGTCACATTCATCTGTCAATCGCTGTTTATCATCATTTTCAGGGAGTTCTTCTAGTCGAGATTTGAGGCGTGTTAATGGCGTACGCAAGTCATGCGCGATATTATCGGAAACGGATCGGATCCCATTTATAGATTGTTCAACTTTGTCCAATAGCTGATTGAGAGTTAACGTGAGCTTGCTCAAATCATCCCACTCACTTTCAACGTAAAGCCGATCGCTTAAATTCCCTTCCGTTATGATTTTTTCCGCGGTACCTGCGATGAGGTTGATCCTGCTAACGACATAATAGGCAACTGCGATACTCAAGATAGCGATGATACACACAATGATGATCATCACCCATGAGGAGGTTTGTGCCAACCAGACAGCGAACTCATATTGCTGCACACTGCGAGCAACCAATAACGTTTCTTTGCTGTCAAATTCGACAATCATCGCGATGGCAGATTGCTCGGACATATTGTCTGTACTAGGGCTACCTTCGCGCAACTCTACCGTCAGATCTAACAGGCCATTTTTTATCAGATTGACATCGGTGCCTGGCCATTCGTAGACGCTACCGGCAACATAGGCACTGTTCTTGTCGCGCAAATAATAGTAAAAATCGTTATTCACGTTTTTGGAACGTTCATTGACGGCTTGAATTACGGCGGTAAAGCCTGCGCTTGAATACAAGCTTTTAAACCCCCCAATATCGGCGAGAATGGCCGCTTCGGTTTCGCGGATCAATAAATCGTCGTTAGTGACAGTAAGCACATAGGTGTTGAAAGCAACACCGCCAAAGAGCAGTGTCATAAAGATAAAACTGATTAAAAAGCTAGAACTTTTGGAATATGCCGTTATTGCGCGCATTTACGCTTCAGCCGGTTTTAGGCAGTAGCCTGCACCTCTAATGGTTGTGATCATTGGAGTATCAAACCCTTTGTCGATTTTATTGCGAAGCCGACTTATATGCACATCTATGACATTCGTTTGTGGGTCGAAATTGTATTCCCACACTTTTTCTAAAAGCATCGTGCGCGTAATGATCTTGCTGTGATTGAGCATCAGGTACTCAAGCAATTTAAACTCTTTAGACTGAAGATCGATTGATTTTGCTCCGCGTGTTGCGGTTCGTTCAATCAGATTTAAGGTCAGCTCACCAACTCTTATTTCCGTATTGATGGGACTTTCTTGTGGGTTGCGCGTTGCTAAGATCTCTACTCTTGCTAGCAGCTCGTCAAATGCAAATGGTTTCGTTAAGTAATCGTCAGCACCGCCTCTAAGACCCGTTACGCGATCTTCAACTTGGTTTTTAGCACTAAGAATGAGCACCGGTGATTGCACTTGCATTGATTTTAGTCTGCTGAGGACTTCCATGCCTTCAAGCTCTGGCAACATTCTATCTAAGATGATGACGTCATATCGTTTATCAAGTGCTGCATCTAAACCGGTCTGACCATCCGCGAAATGGTCACAATCGTGATGTGCATTTTCGAATCCGTTCACAATGAAGTTTGCAACGGTAGGTTCATCTTCAATTAATAATATGTTCATCTTCAAAACAATAGTCAACAAAGCTAGATTTGTCAGGCAGATGACTTTAAAAAAGATCACTATTGGGAAATAGCGGCTATTTGTGAAAACGAATATTTGAAGGGTAAGGCGTGAAATGCTGAAATCTGACTTTCTTTGCTTCCTCTTGCAAATACCGCCAATACTCAGGTAGCAGTAAATCACCATGAAGTTCTTTGAGCAGCTCTTTTAGATGCTTTTTGCCGACGATGAAGTGCTCGAATTGTTCAGGAAAAACATCATCCGGGGCTACTGATAGTGTGTCCAAAGCATATGGATCATCCGACTTGGGTAATTCTCTAAAGTTGCGTTCATCCATATAACAAATTTCGTCATAGTCGTAGAAAATCACTCGTCCGGTTCGCGTGATGCCAAAGTTTTTGTGCAACATATCACCGGGAAAGATATTGCTGTACGCAATCTGTTTGATGCATCGACCCAATTCGTTAATCGCGTGCCTCACTTTTTCAGGATCGGTCTCTTCGTTGAGGTATAAATTCAGCGGCGTCATCTTTCTTTCGATATAAAGGTGGTTGATGATTAATTCGCCGTCCTTGATTTCGAGCGAACTTGCGCAGGTACTCTGCAAATGTTCAAGCAGCTCATCATCTATGCGATCCAGTGGAAAATGGAAGTTGATGTATTCGTGGGTATCGGCCATTCTGCCTACGCGATCACCCATTTTAACGAGTCGATATTTGTTTTTTACGTCGTCACGAGTGATTTTTTTACTTTCAGCAAATTCGTCGCGGATAACCTTAAATACCACTCCGTAGGATGGTAGATGAAACACCGCCATCACTAACCCTTTAATCCCTGGCGCTAAGGTAAACTCATCATCTGATTTTTCAATGTGGGCAATAAAATTTCGATAGAATTCCGTTTTGCCGTGTTTGTAAAACCCAAGGGAAATATACAGCTCAAACTGTTTTTTGTGCGGCAGTAATTCATGAAGAAAAGCCACTATCTCACAGGGATGTTGCGTATCTGCCATAAAATACGAACGAGCAAAACTGAATAAAAAACTCAAATGCGCACGTTCGCTAACAAGCGCATCGACGATGACTTTGTTTTCTTCATTCATGTGCAAAGCAATAACAAAAGGCATGGTTTCGTCGGGCATGCACATACGACCAATGAGATATGCTGCCTTACCTCTGTAAAAAACGGGTTTAAGCACCTCTATAGTGTGGACTGCAGCCAATTGCTGCATTGTTAAGCGCTTTCTCAACGCCTCTTCTAATAAAAAGATGTCGCGTTCAAAATCTTCAAACGGCGCAGAAAAACGATACGTTTTAAACACCGATTCATACATGTCGCGGACGGTACCGGTTTCATCAAATCGGTTAATGACATTGTCTCTTAGTAGGCCACTAATGTAGCAACGACTGGGCTGGATAAATATCATGTCATTGTTGATTTTTTGATGTTTAAAAATTCTGCCAATCACAGAGTTGTAAAAAGTTTCTGCAAGTTCGTACTGCGGGTGCTCTTCTAACAGCTTTTGAAACCCTTGCTTTGTCTGTATCCAAAATTCATCGCCTTGCGCTCTAGGATTTACTTGCTCATAGATTTCTGTGACTGAATCCGACAAACTTTTTTCATAAATAGTAATGCGTTCTTTTACTGCGCTCTGCGTTTGTTCCCATAGGGCGCGTTCGAACCTGAGTTTTGCTCCGACTGTGATCCGAGAGTGCCATCGAAATGATCGGTCGAATCCGTTTAAGATTTGATAGGCTAACTTCGCGCTGGTCTTTGCTAGCTGTTGGTCCATGGAAGCACTTGATTAAACTGTATTAGCAATAGAGTAAATGGCAATATCAACATCGGTCAACTGCGCCTAGACTAAATGAGGGAAAATGAATCCTAGGATGACGCCCATACCTGCCAATATTAACGGGCGTGTGAGAAGATGTTGTTTGATTGAAGCGTCCATAGTATTTAGTATCGCCTATTCTGTTGAATATCGTGCACTGGCTGACGTGAACACCATGAACGCTTTGTAGCAGCTTTATCCGCCGAAACTGCTGAATGCCTGTGTCAGCATTTCTTTTGCGCTTTGACCTTGTGGTGTATCCAAATATTGCTGAGCTTGTTGAACGTATTGCATTATCATGCCGCTATCGATACCAAGTGCATCGAATTGCTGTTTTAGCGTATTTACTGCTTGTAAGCTGTCGCTGTATTCGGCAGCTTTTGATAGCAAGCCACCCACTTCGCTTTGTTCAATGTTGCTGATATCTGGTACCGCGCCCAATAAACCTTCGAGTCCAGGTATCGCGCCCGTCACTTGCGAGAACTGCTCGCTTGAGACATTGCCTTTGGCGTAATTGAGTATCGAACCCAAACCGCCTTCCGCCTGCGCTTGCGATACCCCTAAATTGCTGGTAAGACTGTCAACAAGTCCTGTTGCAGTTGGCAGCAATGATTCTTCAGCTTGTTCGGCAGTTTCTTCATCTCCGCCACCGAAAAAGCTCTTGATGGAATCGAGAAAACCTTCTGCATGTGAATGGCTGGAGAAAGTAAGCGCGCCTACAAAAAATAATGCGGTGAGTTTTTTCATAAATAAGGTCCTTTTTGATGTGTAGCTATTTCCAATGAATTTGCGTTGGAGATTTTACCAACTCAGTGGCTTAAGTGTAACTAATAACATTTATTTTTAAAGCACAATGCAGCTTTACGCGAGCGGATACTGTTTGCGACTCGTTAAAGCAAAACTGTCAATGAAATTGAATTAAAATGCGATAGAACACCGTTTGCAAAAAACAAGAGGAATCGAAAAGTGAGCGACATTGCTGTTACACCAAAACCACCGTACTACGCTGTTATTTTTTCGTCTAAAACCGCAGACAGTCTAGAAGGTTATGAAAATACAGCAGATGAGATGCTGACACTGGCAGCACGTCAGCCTGGTTACCTTGGTGTCGAGTCGGCAAGAAATGACATTGGTATAACGGTGTCATACTGGCGTGATGAGGCTGCCATTATGGCGTGGCGTCGTCAAATAGAGCACAAGGAAGTGCGGAACAAAGGTAAAACCACATGGTATTCCAGCTACACCGTGCGAGTGTGTAAGGTAGAGCGTCAGTACAGCAAATAAACATAAAAAAACCGCCATTTTCAAGTGGCGGTTTTTTCAATGTATCTTTTACGATGAAAGCCTGTTTGGCCTAGGACGAATAGCCAATTCTAAACCCGCCCCAATGTTTGCCATCGATAACGATAGGCACTGATAGATCGTGCATCACTTCTCCAGTATCTCTTTTATACGTCTGCAGCAAAAAGCTTTCGCGGTTGCTTCCACAACGTTTGCCCGTGGGATCTTCAAAGATACGTTTAGTTCGATTGTTAACCAAATCTTCGTCATAGTTGCCGGTAAGTGGTTTTGAAAACTTACGGTTATGCGTAGGGAAATAACCGTTTCTGTCTACTGCACCTGCATAAATAATGAATGCATTCTTATCGAGGATTGGCTCTTGGATCCCAGGTAATACGCTATCGGTATATTTGTCAAAGAGGGTAGAGAATTTTTGTGGTGACGTTTTTTCAATTGCTTTATAATTTTCATCAAAAAACGCAGCGATAGTCATCTTGCCTTGCTCGATTTGGTCGGTAAAGACTTTTTCGATTGCTGCGACCGCATCTTCGGCAATCTTCTTGACCGTCATATGGCGTGTGTGAAGGTCAAAGCAGCTCAAGTCTCTAAAGATGTTTTCGGTCAAGACACTTACGTCAAGTGCTCTACTGCTGACATCAATGAGTTCAGAACGTCGCTCTTCAGCGCTGACTGCCAAATTACTGGACACATCAGAAATCCCTTGGCTGGCATTTCTTGAAAGCTCTACAGACTGGTTGAGTTCCGTCATCGCTTGTTTCGTCAACGTTGCTGTTTCAGTGGAGGTCTCAAGCAGTGTGGACGTATTTTCTAGTAATTCCGACATGTATTCGTCTGCTGAGGTCACTTTTGAGATGGCATCTACAGACGCATCTGTATGATCACTCACTTCTTTTAACACTTCGCTAATATCATCCGTGGCTTCGCGTGTGCGTTTTGCTAGATTTCTTACTTCATCGGCAACAACGGCAAATCCACGGCCTTGTTCACCTGCGCGCGCTGCTTCGATAGCTGCATTTAACGCTAGCATGTTGGTTTGTTCGGCGAGCTGATTGATTGTCTCTACAATGGTCGAGATGGCATTAGCATCGGATTTCAGTACTTCTAATTGACTGCTGGTAAGCTGAATCTGGTCACGAAGATTTCTCTGTTGTTCAGACACATTGTTTAAGCTGTTTAGAGATTCTTGTGTTTGATTTTGCGCCTGCTCAACATTGTTCATTGTTTGATTACTTAAACCATCCATGTTCTCGGTTGCTTGCTCTAGTGTCTGCACTCTAGAGGCAATTTCTTTTGAGCTTCCAACTTGATTTTCAAACAGTTCGGATAACTTATCGATGAAGTGGGAAACCGTGGCTGCGCCAATGGCTATTTCACCGCTTTGTTTTTCAATGCTGGTTGCTGATGTTGTCCACTTCTTTACTTCATTCGCATCAGCAGAATCCGATTCCTCTGCATTTTCTTTTTTCAGCTGTGTCAAAGCAAAAAGTCCGCCGATCGACACTGCGACAGCGATAACTTGAAGATATGAATCTTGTAAAAGAAATATAGAAATCGCCGAAACTGCAAAAGCGATGAAAAAATATAGTATTGCCACCTTTATTACACTCCTGTTGCAACTCCATTCTCTAAACAATTGTCCTCCATTAGCAGAACCTTATCGACAAATTACAATAAAAGATAAGTCAAAAAATGATGTTTTTTTTAATGTTTTGTTAAGCGCTTAACCTTTCATTGTTAATGGAAATTACACACAAAATCTGTCATTTTTCGGTGTGAAAACGTTAGAATTTACTGTTCTTTGAAACGAAAAACTGCTTCGAGACATAATACTTTAGCGGCACATTAAACCGGGACTGTTCAAGCTGGGCTAAAGTGGCATTAATGTCTATTCAACTAAACACGGGCATGTCGCCACAGTGGCTAATCACAGCGTTTCAACGAGTCATGTTACCTGTCTTTTTGAATGCTTCATATTTACCCATCAGCTGGGATTAGAAAATGATCAACGCATCATTTGAACACATATTCTATGGCGTTGGCGCCGTCAACGGGTTAATGATAGCCGCGCTATTGATTGTCAAATCTAGAGGCTCAGCCGCGAATATTATTCTGTCACTTTGGTGCGCAATGCTTGCACTTAATTTCCTTAGTGCGTTTATTCACATCAATGACACTGTCAATGCCTTTTCATTTTTGATTGGTTGGAGTTATTTTTCCCCGACGGTTTATGGGGCATTGCTTTACCTGTATTGCAACAAGCTCTTCACGCAAGCATCGTTGATGGCCAAAGACTGGCTGCATAGTTTACCCTTGTTGCTTTGCTATGCGTTAAATGTCGATATATTGTTTGCCGCGCCTGAACAAAAATTGATTTACATTACATCAGCACCGCCGTTTACGACCGGTTTTGTTCTCTCACAGGCGTTGCTCTACGCACAAGCGTTCATTTACGGTTTTTTTACGCTTAGGTCGATACTTAGACATAAAACATCACTCCGTGAACAATACGCGAGCGGCAATGACAATCCAGTAAATTGGGCGCTAGCGTTAACACTCCTCACTCTCTTTATATGGACTGTGAAACTCACGCCGTTGTTGATACCCAATACCAACTGGTTGTTCAGTATTGGGTCTATCCTGATTGTTGTGTTGATCTACTTTGTCAGCATCATGCAGTGGCTCAAACCTCAGTTGTTTGACTCTGAACCTATTGTCGATTTATCCGGCGAGCAAGAACCATCATCAAAACACATGGCCAAACCGAGTCTTTCACTGGATAGGGAAAGTCATCAACACATTTCAGATTGCATAGACAAGCTCGTTAAAGAAAAACAGCTGTATTTACAAGACAACCTTTCGTTGGCCACTTTATCCGAACAAACAGCGATTTCACCCCACCATATTTCGGAAACGTTAAACAGTTTCAAAGGGAAAAACTTCTATCGCTACATCAATGAATTTAGAGTTGAGCATTTTTGTCAAGCAATACAAAAAACGCCCAATGAAAAAATCATCGACGTTGCTATGCAGTCTGGTTTTTCGAACAAGAGTACGTTTAATGCAGCTTTTAAAGAAATAAAAGGCATCACTCCCAGTACCTATCGCAAAGAAGTACGAGGACAAGATAGTGACTCAAAAGGATCTCTTATTTAAGTCACCATTGATGCCTTGGGTGTATCTAGCAGTAAGAACACAAAAAAAGGATGACTCGAACGAGTCATACGTCTGATGTGGCTGAGTAAGACGCCAATCCACCCTTGCGTGACATAGTGTTAAGGACACTGCGACGTAAAGGGAAGAAGAATGAAAAACGTACAAACATTACAGGTGATTTCGAAAAGCGCGATTGGTTTTTTTGCCCTCGGGATAGCAACATATGCGCTCATTCTGCCATATTTAGGCTTCTCAGGGCCCATCCATACGCGATTAATGCAATTGCCACCACTCTTTTTTTATATGCATACAGTTGGCGGCGCAGTTGCGCTTGTACTTGCGCCCATTCAACTGTTTAGTTCAATTCCAAAAACGATGCACAAAACCCTTGGTATCCTCTATGTGCTCAGCGTTACCTTATCGAGTATTGGTGGACTTTATATGGCACAAGAGGCTTATGGCGGACTATCCAGTACAGTCGCGTTATCATTACTTGCTTGTATTTGGATTGCTAGTACTTATGCTGGGGTTTTTTATGCAATAAAAGGCGAACGCAAGCGTCATTATATTTGGATGGTCAGAAGCGCAGCACTGACCTTTGCCGCCATTACCCTGAGACTACTATCACCTCTGTTATTTGAGTTCTTTACTCTATATCAAGCGCAACAAATCATTTATTGGACCTGTTGGCCAATCAATCTGCTTATTGCAGAATGCTACTTGAGATGGCGCCATGCGAAATCAAAGTTAGGTCGAGCGCAGACATCGATTTATAGCTGAGGTTTATCATTCGTTAACACTAGCATCGCGGGTATCCATAGTCGTGCTAGTGCGTAACTGTAAACCTTTGTTCTCGAATACCTTACTATATGATCAGCAATTTGATTCTAAAACCAATGTTTTTAGAGTATTCTCAATTAATCACTTATCCGTGATTCTTCCCAAATGAAAGGTTCGTTGTTCTACAACATTGTTCGACACTCAATCATTGTTGTGATTGTGTCAATCTTGGCTGTGCTGATTGCCGTTTGGAACAACTTGAGTGCAACCGTTCATTCGAATGTTTTTGACTCTTTAAAATTCACCTCCGAAAACATGGTGACCGACCATCTAGCAGTTGTAGCGAAGCAGCACAAAGACAAAGCTAAATTGGTCGACTATGTTTTGAATGAATCTTCTCTTACACGTTTGGCGACTGAAATTGAAGTGGCTTGGGTAAGTGCTGTTGGTGACAGCGATATTGTCAATCCGCAGCAATTGTCAATCGACCAGCTAAAAGGTGTATCAAGTGTCCTATCCGAGAACAATCAATTATTCACCTTTGCAATCGCGCATGAACAGCTTTTTTTCGCCACTGAATTGCGATCACTGCAGGACAATCTGATCATTGCTTTTGTTCCAATTAACCAGTCTTTTGTTGATGATATCACCCGAACGCTAAAGCTAAATCTGGCATTTTCAAGCGACGAAGCTGGTGCGATTATGAGCCAGGAGTTGCTCGAAAATGATTATTCACGAAAGAATCTAGAAGACTGGCGACTGGGTAAAAGCCATTTTGATTTATACAATCCGTCGGTCACCTTAGGCATTCAAAAGCTCTATACGGCGGAAAATACCCTAACGCTCTCCGACGGCGCGTCGCTTTCAATTTTTACTACGCTCAATGCAGTGAGAATTTCTTCAAACTTTAATAAGCTTCTCAGGACGATTGCACTCTTCTCATTACTTGCGGGTGTGTTTGCTATCATTGTAAGTGTATTTGTGGCGAAACGCCTTTCGAGGCCTATCAAGTTGGTCACCGAATATGCTGACGAAATAGCAAGCGGAAGCTACAAGGCATTTCTGCCAACAAAGCACTCGCCGAGTGAAATCGGAAAACTGATCACCACGTTTAATCGCATGCAGGAATCCATTTCTGAGCGTGAATCCACTATTACGCATCAGTCTCAAGTGGAACCACTTACCGGTTTTTACAATCGTACATATTTAACAAAACTTCTTCAGTCAAAAGTGGAGAAAGATGACGAGTTTCAGGTCATTGGCGTATGTGTTCGCGGATTCAGACACATAAATGATACATTTGGAAACGAGTTTGGTGACGCATGTATGAAGGAGCTTGCTCGCAGGCTGCAGGAGTATCCAGGACAATTTGCCAGGATTTCTGGCAGTGAGTTGATTTGGTTGCCGTCGGAATTTCAATCGCTAGAAGACATATTGTTGACTAAAACCAATATAAGCACTGATGTTATATACAAGGAAATATCAATCAGCTTTGATCTAGTGTTTGGCTACATTCGATTCCCCAATGACGGTAATTCAGTGGAAGATATCTTTCGAGATTTAAATATCGTTTTTGACCATGCAAGGACCGCGCAGAAGCAATTAGTTGCATATAACAAGGATTTGGAGTCGGCCTACGTTAGGCGATTGTCCCTCATAAATCAGCTAAAAACGGCGCTCTATAATGATACCAATGAATTCTACCCCGTGTATCAACCTGTGATATCGTCGGTGACAGGCAGGACGATCCATATTGAAGCATTGATGCGATGGAAAAACGCAGAATTAGGGGTCGTGTCACCCGCCGAGTTTGTGCCACTTGCAGAGCAAGCGGGATTCATTCAACAGCTCACAAAGGTGGTATTACAGAAGTGCATAAAGGACTACAAACAGCTTGAAAAGCAAGGCATAGCGGTCAAGATGTCGATAAATATTTCTGCCCATGATTTGCTGGGCAGCGAATTTTTTGACGAGATTAGCACGCTTTTGGAGATATACGATATACCATCATCAAACATCATCATTGAACTTACGGAATCCGCGGTCATTCGCGATCCCGCGCTAGCTAAACAAAAGCTGTTAGCGTTACGCAAAGGCGGCTTTGAAATTGCGCTTGATGATTTTGGAACGGGTTTTTCAGCGCTCGCTTACTTAGCATCAATGCCTTTTGATATCTTAAAAATTGACCGCTCCTTTACCTTTAATATCGTGAATAATGTTGCAAACCAAAAGATTTGCAAACACGTGATTGAGCTTGCCAAAGATTTTGATTTGAAAGTGACAGCCGAAGGTATAGAACAGCAAAGCGATATGGACCTCTTAAAAAATATGCGTTGCGATTCAATACAAGGATTTTATATCAGTAAACCCCAACGGCTTTCGGCGCTGTTTGATTTTCTGAACAAACTCGCTTTAAACGACAGTTAGCATTCTGCTTTTTGCCCTAAACGCTTTTTCTGCTGGCTTAAAGCGGAACTAGTCCTTCATCCATCACGTCCGCCACTGCCTTGTAGGTGATAAAACAATTTGGAACGTTGAATCCAATTAACAAAGGTCGCATACCAAAACTGTTCAGATGTGTTACCCAGCAGTGTTTTTTTATGTCAGTGCAACAAGTTCTAGTCACACTTGGTTACATATTCAGTGCAAATTTTTACGCTTTTTTTGATATCAATATAGTATTTTAGTGACTATCGGTCATAATGTGACTGG
>JBCDMA010000088.1:0-12950 GCA_038744645.1 Pseudomonadota bacterium
AAAGAGCACGTCAAACACTATCGCGAGCAACTTGAATTGGATAAGGTCGCAACGGGCGAGTATTGGCTTGGTAAGCAAGCGTTGGGGTTAGGATTGGTTGATGAGCTTACTACTTCTGATGATTTTATGATGTCAGCTGTCACCGACTATGACATGTTCAAAGTGAAATACAAAAAATCAAAAACGATGGCGCAAAAGCTAGGGTTTGCTGCGGAGGCATTGGTCGAAAGCGTGGTTGATAGGTTCTGGTCTGTTTTACAAAAGTCAAAAATACAATAACTAAATTAAAGTAAAGCCTACATACGTTTAAACAGAAAGCGGCGGTCACTTCTCGTGACGCGCCGCTTATTCATAGGCTTATGTATTGGGGTATCTATCGAGGTGATTTTGAGCCTGGGTTTTTTGATAGAATCTGCTGCGCATAAAAGTCTTTAACACTGAACTGATTGCCTTTTTTGGTCCCGTTGACTTTATTGGGTTTTGCTTTTTCCTGTTTTACTGGCGCATTGTCAGATTCATCCGCAGATTCACCGAGAAGCGCTTTTGACATTGCATCGATTTCCGCTAAACGCACTTTTTTACCGCCATCAACGCTATACCATCCACCGCTTGCCTCAATGTCGGGAGCCTTTCCGTGTTTCTCCTCATAGGCCTTAGTAAATGCCGCTAAAACGGTATCTTTATCAAGTTTGCTCATTGCTGTTTAGCACCTTATTATTATGTTTATATATTGTATGGTTTACGCTTTATAGGTGTTAAGCGGTTAAAACATCATTTGTAAATTTAGTTTAACCATATATTAACAAAAAAGTCTAATACTAATAAAAAGTACGGGAAAGACCTATGCGAAGAGAGCAGCTTGATGATTATCTTGCGCAGTTGCTAGCACCTTCAGCAATCAAAGACTATTGTCCCAATGGGCTGCAAATCGAAGGCAGTGCTCATATAGCGCATATTGTTACTGGCGTGACAGCATCCAAAGCCTTGATCGAAAAAGCCATTGAATTGAATGCAGATACGGTAATAGTCCACCACGGATATTTTTGGAAGAATGAAGACTATCGACTGATAGGAATGAAAAAGCATCGGATCGCTTTGATACTGGAACACAATATCAACCTATTTGCTTACCACCTACCATTAGATGTGCACCCGGTGGTTGGGAATAACCGACAACTTGGCGAAATGATAGGGCTAAACAACATCCAGCCAATGGAAAATATTCATCCCGAGGGCATCGTCATGCAGGGCGAATTAACAAACGCACTATCGCATGTGCAGTTTCGCGACATGTTAGCGCGAACATTCCAACGAACAGTTATTGGCATCGATAATGAAAAATCGATTCAGAGAGTCGCCTGGTGCACAGGTGGTGGGCAACATTTTATCGACGATGTGGTATTGCAGGACAGGTCCGTTGACGCGTTTATCAGCGGAGAAATTTCTGAACAGACAACGCATTCTGCACGTGAACAAGACATCGACTATTTTGCCATTGGACATCATGCAAGTGAGCGATATGGTGCAAAAGCGCTAGGTGAACACCTTTCTTCGTCATGTGATGTTAAGGTCACATTCATTGACATTGATAACCCGGCATAGTCCTTCAAGAAAGCGAAAATAAAGTTAAAGGTGGAACCAGCGATTGTCCAGTTTTGACGGGATAGCGAATAAATTTGACGCAAGCATTTATGGCACATCTAAAGGTAAGATGCGCCATAAATTACTGTGTCACTACTTATCCGATTTACTGCATCACTCCCCACTACAGATCGTTGATGTAGGAGGTGGAACAGGCGTAATGGCGCTTGAGTTCGCGCAAAGAGGGCATACCGTTGTCAATGTTGATGTGTCCAAAGACGCGCTTGATATTGCTTCACAGCGATTAGCACAGTTTGAGAATGCAGACGTATTACAACAATCGTTGTTTGACTGGATAGGCCGGTCTGATGTGATCCTGTGCCATGCCGTATTAGAGTGGTTACCTGAACCAGAAAATGCGATTAAGCATCTGTGGCAGCAGCTTCCTGCAGGAGGATATCTTTCTCTTAGTTTTTTTAACTATCATGCAGCGCTCTTTAGCAATGCGATTTATGGTAACTTTGACTATATTGAAAAAGGGATGCGCGTTAAGAACCAAGTGCGTCTTAATCCAAAACACCCTATCAAACCCGAGAAGATGTTGTCCTTTATTGACAATTTAGACGGCGTTGAAATAGCGCATTCGGCAGGCATTCGCTGTTTCCACGACTACATGAAAGATAATGAACGTAAAACGTCTTCGTTTGATGAAATATATGCACTTGAATTGCAGTATGGAATGTCTGCGCCCTATAAATATCTTGCGAAGTACTTTCATGTGTTGCTGCGCAAAACTGAGTAGTTGCTACATTTACATGCACTGCGTCTATAAAACCTCAGTTGCCTGGAACAACGCCAAAATAATAAAAAGGAAATCAATTTGTTTTTATTGTCTTTTTTACCCAGAAACCTTTATCAATTTTCCAGAAGCAGTACCCAAAAACGCCGCAATTGTTCGCGTTTAGTTGCCATTGCATTACTGTTACTGACGTGTATGACAACATTCACTACTTTGGCATTAGAAAATGAACAAGCATCACCCAATTTCACGGGTGTTGAAAGTGCATTTTTTGAACCTGAAGATATCTTTGAACTTGAGGTAGCAACGGACCCGCAAGTAGCTCCCAATGGCAATGAATTGGTCTACGTAAGACGCTCCGCCGATATCATGACGGACACCACTACGTCGTCTATTTGGCATTTAGATTTAAATAGCAAACAGCATCGACCGGTATTGTCATCAAGACACAATTATTTCTCACCTCGCTGGTCTCCCGATGACAAGAGACTGGCTTACCTATCAGATGCAACGGGGAGCACACAGATTTACGTAAGGTGGATGGATACTGGGCAAACTGCCTTGGTTAGCAATCTCACCGAAGTACCTGAAAACATTACTTGGTCACCTGACGGCAGACAGATCGCTTTTGCCATGAGCGTCAAAAGCGATGAGAAACCTTTTTCAATCACCATGCCTGCAAAACCCAAAGGGGCGACCTGGGCTGATGACTTTAACTATATTACGCGTGCGCAATATCAGGCAGACGGCAGAGGTGTATTGACACCCGCTTACACGCATGTCTTTGTAATTCCGTCCGAAGGCGGGACAGCGAGGCAACTTAGCCATGGCGACTATCACCATAACGGCACCTTATCTTGGGCAAAAAGCAGTGAGCAAATATATTTCTCTGCAAATCGAAGCGACAATTGGGAATATGAAACCACTGAAGCTGATATCTTTGCGGTCTCCTTACAAAACGAGATTGTGCAGATAACCTCATTCCCTGGAATGGAAACCTCACCAGTGGTCTCGCCCAACGGTAAACGCATCGCTTTTTCGGTCAGAGATAACAAGAAACTTGCATATAGAAACCAGTATTTGTATGTCATGGACGGCGACGGTAAGAATGCAGAAAACCTCACTGCTGATGTTGATAACCGAGTGTCTAATTTTCAGTGGCTAGACAATGACACTGTCTACTTTCAGCAGATGGTACGCGGGATCACACAAATCGATAGCGTGAATATGCGCGGTGATGTCACGCCTATTGCCAGCGGACTTGGCGGCGTCAGTCTCGGTCGTCCTTATACTAGCGGTCATTATCACGTTGCCAACAACACAGTTGCCTACACTTCAGGTAAACACGACCGTCCAGCAGACATTTTTGTACTGAATCAAGAGAGGTCAACGCAACGCACGTTTCTTAACGAAGACTTGCTTGGTCACAAGCAGATGGCGGAAATTGAAACCTTTACTTATACATCATCTATTGATGGTGAAGAGATACAAGGCTGGTATTTGCTGCCGCCGAACTACGATTCAAGTAAAAAATATCCCCTGATTATCGAAATCCATGGAGGTCCTCATTTAGCGTATGGGCCAGTGTTCTCTGCCGAACTACAGCGCATGGCCGCCGAAGGTTATGTCGTTTTTTACAATAATCACAGGGGTAGCACGGGCTATGGTGAACGCTTTGCGTTGTTGCTGCAAAACAAATATTCATCAAAGTATGATTTTGCCGATCACATGTCGGGAATAGACGTGTTAATTGAGGAAGGCATTGCCGATCCAGAGCAGTTATTTATCGCCGGCGGATCTGCTGGGGGAATTGCCGCGGCGTATGCTATTGGACTTACAGATCGGTTTAAAGCAGCGGCGGTCTCAAAACCGGTGATTAATTGGATATCAAAAGTGCTCACGGCTGACAGTGGCCTGTATCAAATCCCGCATCAATTTCCGGGGTTGCCATGGGAAAACGTTGAGCATTATTGGCAAAGATCGCCATTGTCGCTCGTTGGTAATGTCACTACACCAACGTTGTTACTTACTGGAGAAGAAGACAAGCGCACACCTATGTCAGAGACAGAGCAGTATTACCAAGCCTTAAAGCTGCGCAAAGTCGACACTGTGCTGGTGAAAGTGCCTGGTGCCTCTCATGGCATTGCTAGCAGACCATCAAGAATGATCGGGAAGATTGAAAATATTATCGGTTGGTTTGATACATACCGTACACCATGACTTTTTAAGGTTGTTTCAAAAGCGTTGAAAGAAATACAAAAAAAGGCAAGTAATGTTCGTACTATTTAGCGCTCAACAATAGGGCGCTTATGTAATACAAAACAAGGATTGAATGTTGTGTCTAGGAAAACCGCATTAAGAAATCTACATCAGGTTTTTGTTATTGTGTTGAGCAGTTACGTACTATTTGCATGTACGCTGTCAAACAAGGAAATAGAAACGCAAACTTCGCAACAAACGCAACCGGCGTCTTCAACTGATCAGCAACAACCTATCCTAGACAATGAAGCGATAGGAAAAGAAACAGACGAGGAAAGATTTTATATGCAAATGCAGCAAGTGCCTTTTCTCCCGGGGGATACTTCGCATCGGCACATTGCATGTGAGATGCAAATGCAGTCCAGTGATCTGCATAAAACCAGCGACGACATTGACTACAGTAATGAAGGGTGGGAAAAGCGAATACCAATGGATGTTGCATTGCTCAAAAAGACAGCATCGATGGGACGCGTTTTGCTGATTGATACCATTTACACAGACGCCGGACCCGCATATCGCTATTTTTCAAACGATACACATGATGAACTTTACGAGCCTTGGAGTTCGTCGAAAATTTTTGCCTATTCAGGTGCGCTTGCCCAAATGCGCAAAAAAGGCGTTGGCGCGCCAGGTATGATTGGCGAAAGCAACGTTTCAGATATGATCACAACAATCCATTCATATGCGCCTTTTGGTACTTCTAACAGCAGTTCAAATGACTTAGCCACGTATTTTGCGAATGTGGCCGGGCGGGATTATTTAACATCGCTTTTTTTTGATGCATGGTTAGGGTTATCAAATACCGATGTTTTTTTTAGAGGGGCCTACGGCCCATCGACGTTTGTGCCAGAAAGCGACGTTTGGATTGATGAGAGAACAGGAAAAACAGCATCGATTAACGCATATCAAACAGCACAAGACGATCCAGGTTACCTTGCGTATCGATGCGACAAATGCAGTCTAACAGGAAACAAACCGATGACCACTTTGGCTCAGGCTGAGTGGTTAAAACGCCTAGCGATGCATGAAACATCGCCACAAACGGCGCATCCTTTTCTTACCATTGAGGATGTGCGTTCATTGTTTTACGGCATTGGTAACAGTGTCGGACAGGACAATATGGCAGGCATGACGCAGGGCATATCAAACATGTTGCATAGGGCACTGGCGAATCAAATCGATAATAGAACATCGACCAGCAACGTGCTTGATGATAATAGCGATGGCAAATGGCGTATTTTCCAAAAAATTGGCTGGGGACCGAGTGAAACAAGAGGAACCACCGAAAATGTCATGTTAGCGCATGTGTGTTTGCCAAATACCGATAACCCTGAACGTAGTTTGCAATTTACCATTGCAGCGCAGGTAGCGGTTGATCAAAGCGCAGAAGCTAACATTCCAATCGCTGGACTTAAAATGCAAGCATTATTGGACGCTGTAATGGCGTTATATTTCAACGAAAAAGCAAACTAAAACCGACCGCTTCGCCATGAAATAACGGATTAATCACTTTAAAAAACGATTAAGCTAATAACTTCTCTATTTCGCTTTCTATGTCTTCAGGTTTAGTTGTGGGCGGATATCTTTTTACGACTTGCCCTTCTTGATTGACGAGAAATTTGGTGAAATTCCATTTGATCCTTTCGGAACCGAGAAGGCCTGGTTTTTCAGCTTTGAGAAATGTAAACAACGGGTGCGCGTCATCGCCATTAACATCAATTTTTTCTGACAATGGAAAAGTAACGCCAAAGTTCATTTCACAAAACTGGGAGATGTCTTCGTTACTGCCTGGCTCTTGACCACCAAATTGATTGCAGGGGAAGCCGATAACGGCTACACCCTTTTCCTTAAACTTTTGATGTAATGCTTCCAAGCCTTTGTATTGCGGCGTAAAACCGCATTTTGAGGCTGTATTTACAATGAGGGTGACCTTGTCTTTTTGGTCAGACAACGACATTTGTTCACCGTTGTTTAAAGTGACATCAAAATCGAAAATACTGTCCATGATTTTCCTCGGTTTTGATTTAAGCATAGCACAATAAAAATGGCTTACCCGTTCCGCTATGCAAAGCGAAAGATTGGTGAGAATTGGAGCGGTGGATGATGCGCAGGGACTTATACGGCCTGAGTGTCTTTATGCTCTGAGAATGCCATTTTTAGCATGGTAAATCGGCTGCGATTGCGTTCATTAAGCGCAAGTGTGTTCAATTCCTCGATGAGTTTCGAGGCACAAACACCTTTGTATTCTGATTGGCCGCATTCATATAAGCTTTGCAAAAGGTTGAGTGAAAATGCGGGGACACCAGGAAACATTTGATAAGCACGGAAAAAGCATGAGATTGCTTTATTGTGATTGTTTTCACGAAAATATCTTGTACCTTTTTCGTTAATTGCAATCGCTCTGTCTTTTTCAAGTCCCAGTTTTTGTTCTGCATCATTTACCAGCTCGCTGCTGATGACGGAATCAATATGATTCACTTGTTTTATTAACTGTTCATCGCAACTTTGCAATAAATCATGCGCCTTTTCTGTCTCGCCGAGTCCAAACCAAACTTTTACTGCGTCAACTTTTGTCATTATTGTCGCGTCTTCAACTTGATGGACTTGTTCATTTGTTGACATTAATTGATGTGCTTTGCCGTGGTCATTTTCTAGCAGATGTGCCAATGCAAGCATATAGTCTTTTTGCATCTCGACATGTTTATCGAGTTTGCTGCGACTGGCGCGACCAATTAATCGTCTCGCTTGGTTTAGCTCTTCTTGTTTATGGTGTTTGGCTACTTGTTCAGCCAAGTGCAGATGATAGCGAGCCAATTCCATTGTGAAATCAACCAGTCGCTCTCTGACAGAGATATTGCTTTGAATTTTCCTCTCTAAGAGCCTTACCGCATCTTCTGTTTTTCCTTGCATTTGATAACACAAGGTTTTCAAACGCGTGGCTTGAATGGTGAGTTCGCTTTCCAATACCTTGTCTAAAAGTGCTTCGGCTTTTGAATAGTTTTTCTTGCCTATTTCGACACATGCCATCCATTCATAGGCTTTGTCCTTTGTTAAGCTTTCTTCAATCAGCTTATCCAGCATGCCTTGGCAATGTGTCCATTTGCCAATGAAAAACTCACACTTGATCAGTCCCCAATGCGCCCAAATTACATTTTGTGAGCGCCTTAGAATACCTGCATATAATTCTGCCGCTTCCTCGTAGCGTTGTGCTTCGAGTAGAATTCTACCTTTCAGTTTAATCACATCACTTTTATAGCGACCAATATTGGATGAATCTAGCGTATTGTTTAAATAATCAAGCGCATGTTCATGTTGTTCCTTGTTCAAATACTGCAGCGCTGGTGATGTCTTTTCCCGCACTTTTAGATAATGCTCAAAGGATACAAGTAAATTCTTTATGGTATAAGGCTTGATCAGTATAAGGTCGGGGTACAAATCCAGTATTTGGCTGACAGTATTTGGCATAGAGTCAGAGGTGATAAAAATTAGCCCGGTCGAAGGTTTGAGCAGCTTGTTTTCGCGAAGCGTATTTACCCATTCAACGCCTGTCTTGTTTTGACCCAAATGGAAATCAACAAAGATGGCATCAAAATCCATTGTTCTTAGGCCATTGCGTAACTCTCGCCCGTTGCTGTAGCTGGCAATATCAAAATCGCCAACATTCAATAAATGACTTCGCAAGTTTAGACGTGCAGTAGCATTATCCTCAATGATTGCGATTCTGGGTACGTTGTTAATGTTCAATTTGTGTTTTAAAACAGGCTATGAAGTTTGCATACTAATATATATAGCGGGAAATCAAACGTATCCTTTAATACATTTGGTATGAATAAAAAAACACCCTTTGTATTGCAAAATTTTCAATGTTCTCCTTTTGTCGTCATTCCTATTTACCACCTCCAGTAATTTACAATTACACCTATCAAAAATTACAAAAAGTTTACAATTAAGCGCCTCAGCGTTATAGTGCATGCATGAATACTTTACGTTAACGTAAAGGTGATGTTCTTGTTTTAACAGTGAGAGTATCAAGTGCAAACGGTCAATCAATATATCAACGGCACATTTGTTCAAGGCAGCAGTGAACAAACCATCGCCGTATTTAATCCCGCGACGAATGAACAAATAGCATCCATTGCAGTGAGCAGCGTTGATGACATGAATGTTGCTATTGCGTCTGCTCAATCCGCTTTCAACGTCTGGAAGAAAGTACCCATCTCAGAAAGAGCGCGTTTAATGCTGAGGTATCAACATCTTCTCAAAGAAAATCATGACAATATCGCTGAAGTGCTGGCATCAGAGACGGGAAAAACGTTTGAAGATGCAAAAGGAGATGTATGGCGAGGCATTGAAGTCGTTGAACAAGCGGCCAATATCGCGTCGTTAATGATGGGCGAAACAGCAGAGAATGTTGCGCCGGACATTGATACCTATTCTGTGATTCAACCGATTGGCGTATGCCTCGGAGTAACGCCTTTCAATTTTCCAGCAATGATCCCGTTGTGGATGTTTCCAATGGCTATCGCTTGTGGCAATTGCTTTATCCTCAAGCCATCTGAGCAAGATCCACTTACGCCGATGTTACTCGCGGATCTATTCAAACAAGCAGGTGCACCCGATGGTGTCTTGAACATTGTCCATGGCAAATCTGAACAAGTCGACTATCTACTCGAACACCCCGAGATTAAAACAGTGTCTTTTGTGGGGTCTGTATCAGTCGGTCAACATATCTACCGCAAAGCCACTCATCACATGAAACGCGCTCAATGCTTTGCTGGTGCAAAAAATCACAGCGTCGTCATGCCTGATGCCAATAAAGCGCAAGTTATCAACCAATTGGTGGGCGCATCAGTGGGTGCCGCAGGACAACGATGCATGGCGATTTCAGTGGCGGTGTTTGTCGGTGATAGCAAGCGCTGGATCCCTGAACTAGTAGAAAACATTACCCGAGTAAAACCCGGCGTGTGGAATGATACTTCCGCTGGTTTTGGCCCATTGATCAGCAAGCAGGCAAAGCAACGCGTATTAAAACTTATTGAGACAGGTAAAAGAGAAGGTGCGACCTGTCTCTTGGATGGCTCCAATGCAACAGTTTCAGGGTTTGAGCAGGGCAACTGGGTGGGTCCAACCGTGTTTACTGATGTGCAGCCTGAGATGGAAATCTATACACAAGAAATCTTTGGACCGGTGCTTTGTTGTATTTGCGTAGATGGCTTTGATGATGCACTCGCACTTGTGAACGCAAACCCTTATGGCAATGGCACCAGTATCTTCACGGCAAGTGGCCATATTGCAAAACGGTATCAAAGTGAAGTTGATGTTGGCCAAGTGGGGATCAATGTACCCATTCCAGTACCGTTGCCATTTTTCTCTTTTACAGGGTGGAAAAACAGCTTTTATGGTGATCTTCATGCATACGGTAAACAGGCAGTGCGATTTTACACCGAAACAAAAACGATCACTGCGCGATGGTTTGCAGATGATGCTGATCAGAGCATTGCCGCTGTTGCCAGCAATGACAAAGAAAATGCAGCATCTCCCAACTTGACCATAAATCTGAAGTAGTGAAACCAGAAATAGACGTAAGCGGTAGTATTATGAACTTTGAATTAAATGACGATCAACGCGCATTTGCGGCGACGGCTAAACAGTTTGCTGACAATGAGCTGCATCCTTATGCAGCCGACTGGGACAAGCATCATGTTTTCCCCGTTGACACCATTCACAAAGCGGGTGAGCTTGGCTTTTGTGGCCTCTATACGTCCGAAAATGACGGCGGTCTTGGACTTAGCCGTTTAGATGCATCCATTATATTTGAAGCGCTTGCAATGGGGTGCACAACGACAACGGCAATGCTGACAATCCACAACATGGCCACATGGATGGTCTCGAATTGGGGAACACAGACGATTAAAAGTGCTTGGATGGATGCGCTGGTGAGCGGCCAAGCCATAGCAAGCTATTGTTTGACGGAGCCAGGTGCAGGATCAGACGCATCTAGTTTACGCAGTTCCGCAATCTATGACGGCAAGCATTACTGCTTGAACGGAGCAAAAGTATTCATCTCAGGAGCAGGGGCGACGCAGTTACTTATCGTTATGGCACGAACAAGCAATGATGGCGCCGATGGGATCAGCGCATTTGCGATACCAGCCGACGCAGAAGGCATCATCTATGGGAAGCCTGAAGAAAAAATGGGTTGGAACGCCCAACCGACGCGTATGGTGACATTCGATGACGTGAAAATAACAAAAGATAGCCTGTTGGGTGATGAAGGCGAAGGCTTTAAATTTGCAATGCAAGGTCTTGATGGGGGACGCGTCAACATCGCTACCTGTTCAGTCGGTACGGCACAACAAGCACTCAATACGGCCAAAGCATATATGCAGGAACGACAGCAATTCGGTAAACCCTTGGCTTCATTTCAAGCACTGCAATTCAAACTCGCAGACATGGCAACAGAATTGGTAGCCGCTAGACAAATGGTGAGACTAGCAGCATCAAAAATTGACAATAACGATATAGATAAAACAACGTATTGTGCAATGGCCAAACGGTTTGCGACAGATGTTGGATTTGATGTGTGCAATCAAGCACTGCAAATACACGGGGGATATGGCTACATTAAAGAGTACCCGCTGGAACGTTATGTACGGGACGTGCGCGTGCACCAGATTTTGGAGGGTACTAACGAGATCATGAGACTTATTGTGTCGCGACAGTTGTTGGCGGATAACCGAGACGTGCGTTAGTGACAGCAATGGAAGTAAAGGATCATTCAGTGCTACTTATTCGTCACCCGATGGCAAGCGGCGGGGTGTTGTTGCAGATAACGCTGAATAACCCCAACGCCATGAATGCGCTTTCGCTGTCAATGATCAGAGCATTACAAACGATTTTAGACAATGCTGAAAAAGATGATGATATTCATCTCATTTTTCTTGATGCAGTGGGTGATAAGGCCTTTTGTGCCGGCGGCGACATTGTTGAGCTCTATAACGCATTAGTATCTGTTGACCAAGCTGTAGCAGAACATGTATTGCATTTTTTCAGTGAGGAATATGCGCTAGATTACACCATTCATAGCTATCCAAAACCTATTGTTGCTTGGGGCAATGGCATTGTTATGGGTGGCGGCATGGGCTTGTTTTCAGGTGCATCATTTAAAATTGTTACGGAAAATACGCGTATTGCCATGCCAGAGCTGTCTATTGGGTTGATCCCTGATGTGGGTGCTAGTCATTTCTTGAACCACTTGCCTCCAGGCGTAGGCCTATTTTTGGGGTTGACGGGCACACGATTGAGCGCATTCGAAGCTTTGGATATTGGTCTTGCCGACACCTTTATTCAACACACGTATAAATCAAATGTAATTGCGTCTTTGTGCCAAATATCACATGTCGACATATCTCATCTAACGTATCTGTTTAAAGCGCTGGGGCGTGACGCAACACCATCAGAACCATTGCTGGAGTTAGATCAGGCAATGCTGTCAACTTTAGATGAGCAAACAAGTGTGGAGCAAGCGCAACAGTGGATAATCCATTGGGCCGCGCAAGATTTAGAAGATCCACGTCTTGAAAAAGCAGCACTAGCAGTAAAAAAAGCAAGTCCGTTGGCATCGAAAACCTTTTTTGAACAATTGTCTCGGGGTAAAACGCTCTCACTGCAAGACTGTTTTAAAATGGAGCTAGCACTTGCACTTGCATGTGCTTGTGAAGGCGATTTTAAAGAGGGGATCAGAGCGCTATTAATCGACAAAGATGATAATCCGCACTGGCGGTTCACCAACGTCGATGAGGTACCTGACAAAATCGTTCTAGACCAGTTTCACTTTTTTGAATTAAAAGATTTAGCAAATCCTCTTTTCTGTACTGATGGATAAACTATGAGGGGAACAACATGAAAACTGTCGCCTTTTATGGCTTAGGTAATATGGGACGCGGAATGGCCTTAAACTTACTAAATGCTGGCTACCGCCTTAATGTGTACGACCCCATCAGTGAACACATGACAGAAGCCGCAAATCAGGGCGCTATCGCATGTGAGACACCCGAGCATGCTGTGGTTGATGCTGATTTCATTATCAGTATGTTACCCACTGGCGCCCAAGTGCATTCTCTCTATTTTGGTGATGAAAACTCAGATGATTCTGGCATTGTTGCTAAAACTGATAAAAAAGCGATATTTATAGACTGCAGTACGATAGAAGCAGACATGGCGAAATCCATTGGCAACCAATTGCGCGAAGCCAATATGAGATTTTGTGATGCGCCCGTCTCGGGCGGCGTTGCAGGTGCTGCTATGGGCA
>JBCDMA010000089.1:0-12916 GCA_038744645.1 Pseudomonadota bacterium
CACGATTAATGGAAAAATTGACAACGGATCGTTGCAGCGCTATGTCGGTGTTATGCTGGTATTCATGATAATCTTGGTAGGTTATCCCTTGTTTGAACTGTCCCCAGACATCATAAAACCGTCTATTCAACCCATCAGCGGCATCGAAATAACAGCGGCGGTCATATTGTGCTTCGGCGCATTGCTGACCATAGTGTTGCATCGACAGCGAATGATCGCATTGATAATGCTATCTGTGGTGGGTTTGATTGTGTCCGTCGCGTTTGCTCGGTTCTCAGCGCCAGACCTGGCATTAACACAGTTGTCAGTTGAAGTCGCGACAGTTATTTTATTAATGTTGGCGCTATTTTTCCTGCCGCAAAAAACCAATCCGGAAAGTGCACCGTCTCGCGTTGCGAGGGATTTAACCATTGCCGCTGTGGTCGGCGGTTTGGTTGCAACGGTAAACTACATGTTTATCACGCAGCCGCTTGACAGTATTTCGGATTATTACATTGCAAACAGTAAAACAGGTGGCGGTGGTACCAATGCCGTAAATGTCATTCTAGTGGATTTTCGAGGCCTTGATACGCTGGGTGAAATACTCGTATTGGGTATTGCAGCGCTGGGGATATTTAAGTTGTTGGCACGCGTCAGATTAGCCATGCCAACAGCGAATGAAAAGGGCATTCCCTGGACAAAAGACAGTCATCCGCCAATTTTATCCATGATATCGCAAAGCTTGTTGCCATTGGCGCTATTGGTGTCGTTTTACATTTTCTTGAGAGGGCACAATATGCCGGGCGGAGGATTTATCGCCGGTCTCATTACATCAGTTGCACTCATTCAGCAATACATTGCGCATGGCGTACAGTGGATTAAACCTCGGATAACCGTTGACTACCAACATTTGATTGCTTGGGGTGTGTTGATTGCAGCGTTTACAGGCGTCGGTAGCTGGTTTTTTGGCATGCCGTTTATGACGACTTGGTTTGATTATTTTGATATACCGCTCATTGGTGAGATCGAGCTGGCGAGTGCGCTGGTTTTTGACCTGGGAGTGTATTTAACAGTGGTTGGCGCTACCCTTTTGATCTTGGCTAATCTGGGCAAATTGTCTACGTCAGAAAGACCCACAGTGGAGAAGTAATGGAATTAGTATACGTAATTTGTGTTGGTGTCATGACCTTCAGCGGCATTTTTCTTTGCTTACGTGGGCGGACATTTCCTGTCGTTGTCGGGTTAACCATGCTCAGTTACGCAGTGAATATGTTTTTGTTTTCAAGCGGGCGTTTAAACCTAGACGGTACCGCCATACTGGGCAAAGCGGAAAACTACGCCGATCCTTTACCTCAAGCGCTCGTGCTTACTGCGATCGTCATTGGCTTTGCAATGATTGCCTTTGTTGTCATTTTATCAATGCGCGCACGCGCGGATTTAGGCAGTGATTCGGTGGACGGGCGCGAGCCCAGAGACGCCGACCAGCGCATTAGCCACAAGCGTGGAGGTCAATAGTGAGTGAACATTTGACTATTCTGCCAATCATCATCCCGATGATTGGCGGTTTACTGATGTTGCTTCCACCGTTTCAGGGCGTTGAGCGCTACAAATACCGTCGTGTTGCTTCTCTTGCATTGATGTTGTTGCAACTTTTTTGTTCGGTTTGGTTGCTCAGTACTGTCAATGTTGCTGGCCCAACCATGTATGCGGTTGGCGACTGGCAACCACCCTTTGGCATTATTCTCTATGCAGATTTGCTAGCCGCTTTATTGGTAGTGCTTACAGGTTTCTTGGGCTTGGGCGTCACCATTTACAGCTTTGCTGGTGAGGATAGGAAAGGTCGTTACTTACCACCACTCATACAGTTTCAACTGTTGGGGATCAATGGTGCTTTTTTAACAAACGATTTGTTTAATTTATTTGTATTTTTCGAAGTTTTGTTGATAGCTTCGTATAGCCTGCTTATTCATGGCGGCAGCAAGGAAAAAACGGCGGCAGGCGTTCATTACGTCATTATAAACTTGATTGGTTCAAGTGTGTTCTTGTTTGCGCTAGGCGTATTGTACGGTACGACAGGCACACTAAACATTGCTGATATGGCGATGAAGATACCGCTATTAAACGAGTCAGAAAGGGTCCTTGCACAGGTTGGTGGCGCAATGCTGCTAATTGTATTTGGCTTAAAATCGGCCATGCTACCAGTACATTTTTGGCTACCAAAGACCTACGCGGCGGCCAGTCCGCCCATTGCCGCCTTGTTTGCGATCATGACGAAAGTCGGTGTGTACTGTATTTTTAGGGTTTATACCGTTATTTTTGGCGATGATGCCGGTAACTTAGCGAATATGATTGAGCCAGTGATTTGGCCACTTGCCATAGTAAGCATTATCGTAGGTACTATTGGTGTCCTCGCTAGCCCTAACTTGCGTGCAATGACAGGGAATCTCGTTATTGTATCGGTTGGCACTCTTCTTATCGCGTTTTCGATCAGAACGCAGGAAGCCACTGCAGCCGCATTCTTATACTTGATCCACAGTACATTGGTAACGGCGTCGCTGTTTTTGATTTCAGGGATGGTGGCAGAGCAGCGCGGGAAAGCCAGAGATTGGTTTGTGGTCTCTCGAAAACTCAAAGATCAAGCGCTGCTAGGCGTGCTTTTTTTCATTGTAGCTATGGCGGCCGCTGGTTTACCTCCTTTTTCTGGATTCCTTGGAAAACTCGTTATTCTTCAAGCAGCAGTGACCAATACTGAAAAGGCGTGGATATATTCGGTCATTTTGATTTCCAGTTTATTTACCATCATTGCTTTATCTCGGGCTGGCACAACGATATTTTGGCGCAATGTCATTAGCAAAAATCAAAGTCATAGTAGCTCACTGTCCATTTGGCAAATAGGCGGAGCATTGATCTTATTAGGTTCATCACCTGTCATTGTTCTAATGGGCGCGAGCGTGATTGAAATTACAGACTCAGCGGCGGCGCAATTACATAACGTTGACCTGTTGATTGATGCTATGAATTTGAGGGAGGGACAATAGTGAACATTATGACACGTGTTTTCCCCATGCCTTTGCACAGTGTTTTATTGCTCATTGTTTGGTTGATGATCAACAACAGCGTCAGCTTTGGTCATATTTTATTGGGCGGATTCCTTGGCATCATTATTCCTATGGTCTGTGCGCCGTTGCGCATTCCTCAACCGACGATTAAACGACCGTTGAAGTTATTTACCTATATCTTAATGGTATTGAAAGACGTGATTGTCGCGAATATAGAAGTTGCCTTATTGGTAATTGGTCCAATGAGCAAGATAAAACCGGGGTTTATTGCTGTGCCTTTAGATCTTGACGAGTACCTGCCCATTACCGTGCTTACGAGCACAGTGACAATGACTCCCGGTACGGTCAGTGCAGAAATCTCAGAGGACAAAAAGACATTGTATGTGCATGTGTTAAATATGCCTGATGATGAAAACGAAATTATTGATTTGATTAAACAGCGTTATGAAGCGCGCGTTAAGGAGATATTTGGATGCTGACATATGCCATTATCTTTGTGGCCATAGCTATTTGCATTGCCCTCATTTTGAATCTTTGGCGTTTAGTTAAAGGACCTAACGTCGCAGACAGAATACTTGCCCTAGATACCATGTACATAAACAGCCTTGCGCTCATTCTTATCTATGGCATTTACGCAAGTACATCGCTGTTTTTTGAAGCTGCACTGCTTATTGCAATGCTGGGTTTTGTCAGTAGTGTTGCGTTTGCAAAATACCTGTTACGGGGAGATATCATTGAATAATGCAATGAATGCCTCGTATATCCGGGAGCAGGGCAAAGGCGAGGGATTACAATGAGCTTTATCCAAGAATTAGTGCTATCTATTTTTCTCGTGATTGGTGGTATTTTCATTTTAGTCGGTTCTATCGGTTTGATACGACTTCGTGACTTTTATACTCGCTTGCACGCGCCAACCAAAGCAACCACAGTGGGCTTGGGAAGCTTATTGTTCGGAACCATGTTTTACCAATACTTCACGCAAGGCAAATTGTCAGTGAGTGAGCTGCTGATTACCTTGTTTTTGGTGATCACCGCGCCGGTCGTTGCGCATATGCTGGCAAAAGTCGCCATGCATTATCAAGTACAAATGATGATTGATACCAAAAATCAGCATCACGTGAAAACCGCAAGAGACCAACAACCACCCAGCGAAAAGAGTTAAATGTTTACATTGCGTTTCTGATTTTCGCTTTCTGTTGCTTCTCGTCGCTGCGCAATGATTGCAAAGATAAATAACGGTATTGCGATGATGTAGATGGGTAGATTACCCAGCGAGACATAAGGCGTACTGCCATCAACAAGAGGAATATCTACCTCTAAAACACCTTCAACAAATTGTGGCAGTTTGCCTAATAGGTTGCCGTTTGCGTCATAGGCTGCGGTAATTCCTGTATTCGTCGCGCGAATTATCGGCAGGCCGAATTCCATCGCTCTTGCTCTTGCAATTTGTAGGTGTTGATGCGGGCCATGTGAATCGCCAAACCATGCGTCATTGCTTACCGTTAACAAGATATCCGACGCTTTCGCAACGTTCGCTCTCATTTGATTGGGGAATGCCACTTCATAACACAATGCTGGCACTAACCTAAGGTCGTTTGCCAAAAGGTTGGGCTGAACAAAATCACCGCGATTAAAGGATGACATTGGCAAATCAAACAGAGGGGCGAGGGGGCGCAGTATTGACTCAAAGGGCACGAATTCACCAATGGGTACAAGTTGGTGTTTTGCGAAGCGGTTATTATGGCGATAATAATAGGGTTCGGTATTTTTGCCGTTTTCATCGATACCCAGGGACACAATGAAATTGTATGATTCTTCTATTAATACGCCATTCTCATCAATATCTCGCTGATAATCCACCACGCCTGTAACTAGCGCCGTTTGATGCTGTTCAGCTGTTGCATCCAGCGTAACAAGCGTCTCATTGGCTAAAGGGAAAGATTCTAAAACCGGTATCGCTGCTTCTGGCCAAACGACTAAATCAGCCTGCCAATGCGCTTCACTAAGTCTTACATACTTGTCGATTGTGGGGCGATCCAGTTCTGGTCGCCAGCGCATTGATTGCTCGATATTGCCTTGCACCATGGCAACGGAAACGGATTTTCCAGTATTATCTACCCAATTAATTGAACTCACGATTAAAAGCACAACTGATGTTGTGGCAAGGTAGCCGATTGTCGTCTTTAACGCGCGTTGCCTTTCAATGATTATTGCAGTGAGAGCTAAACAGAGGCCGATCATTAGCGCACTGATGCCGATCTCACCGATGACAGGGAAGAGCGCTGAAAGCGGCGAATCCAGTTGACTATAGCCTAAGGATAACCAAGGAAAACCGGATAAAAATGTCGCTCTACCATATTCACAGATGAGCCATATCAAGGGCCCCGCCAATGGCCACAAATAAGGTTTGAAGAAACGTTTAAGGCACCATAATGCGATGCCGAAATACAGCGCAAGATATCCGCATAGAAGCGCCATTAATAGCAGCCCAATAATAAGTGGCAGGCCACCAAAGGTGGCAATACTTACGTGAACCCAAGAGATACCCACGCCGAAATAACCAAAGCCAAACAGCCAGGCATCCAAAAAAGGATATTTACTGTACTTTGCCAGTAATACGAGAAATGCGATCAAGGCGGGAAAAATAAGTGCCCAATGATCAAAAGGCGCAAAGGCTAACGTCGTCGAACCACCAAGAACCAAACACAAAAAATGAATGATGGCTCGATTCAGATCAGTTCTCCAGTGCTGGAAGATAGACTTTCAATTGCATAATGCGTCTTTTATCTGACGTAGTGACTTCAAACTCAATATTGTCGATGGTCACTTTTTCACCGGTGTCTGGCATATGCCCAAAAGCGCGTAAAACGACACCGCCAATGGTATCGGATTCGTCTTCATTGAATGACGACTCAAAAAACTGGTTGAATGATTCGACGGCCGTTAACGCTTTCACGGAATATGTGCACTTATTCAGCGGCCGTATGTTGTCGCTTTCATCGTCTTCTTCATCAAATTCGTCTTCGATTTCGCCAACGATCAGCTCAAGAATGTCTTCGATGGTTACAAGACCAGAGACACCGCCATATTCATCGACAACAATCGCCATGTGGTAACGTTCTTGGCGGAATTCTTTGAGCAAAACATCAACGCGTTTGCTTTCTGGGACAATAATGGCGTCACGAAGAAGCGATTTTAGATCAAATTCTTTGTCTGGATTGAAGCCGTAATAGAGTAAGTCTTTGGCAAGTAATATGCCTTCAATGTGGTCTTTGTCTTCATTGACAACGGGGAAGCGGGAGTGTGCCGAATCAATCATCATCGGTACAATTTCTGATAGATTTTGGTCGATTTCTATGGTGATCATTTGCGCGCGTGGGATCATGATATCGCGCACTTTCATATCGCTGACCACCATGACACCCTCAAGCATTTCTTTGGTCTGAGGATCGATTAATTCGCGTTCTTCCGCATCAGAAATTAAATCGGATAGTTCTTCTTTGTTTTGCGGCTCTCCTTTAAATTTGTTAACTATGTTTGTTAACCAACTCCGACTAGAAGAGCCGTTGGTAGAGTGGGGACTGTCGTCGCTCATACTGTTCCGTTACACACTTTTGGACATATACAATTACTGCACTTGGTAAGGATCGTCAATACCTAATTGGGCTAATACCATTTTTTCATGCGTCTCCATAACCTGCGCGCTTTCTTCGGTTATGTGGTCATAGCCTAATAAATGCAATATTCCATGTGAAATAATATGCAATAAATGATGAGCAAACATTTTATGTTGTTGTTCAGCTTCTGTTTTTACAACGTCTAGACATATCGCAATGTCACCGACGAAGTTACTTTCGATAAAATCTGGGAGTTCGGCAGGGAAAGATAAGACGTTGGTTGCGTAGTTTTTGTTGCGATAAGTATTGTTCAACAACGCAGACTCACTGCTAGATACAAACCTAAGTGAGCATTCAACGTCTTTCTCAATATCAATTCGTTCTGCAATCGAAATGCAAAGCGCTTGCATTTGGGATATCGCGTTTTCAAATGACGGGAAATCACTCACATTTATGTCATCGGCAATGCTAATTTCGACTGAAACCGTTGCCGATGCCATACCGTTCAGCCTTTATTTTTATCGCCAGAAGAAGATTTGTGAAAGCTTTCTTGAGATTCAAAATCTTCGTACGCTTGCACTATCCGTGCGACAACAGGGTGCCTTACGACGTCATTGGCAGTAAAAAAGTTGAAGGAGATATCATTGACTTCAGCCAATACTTCAATGGCATGTCTCAACCCAGATTTTGCTCCCCGAGGAAGATCGATTTGGGTAATATCACCGGTGATCACTGCTTTACTGTTAAAGCCTATCCGCGTAAGAAACATTTTCATTTGTTCCTTTGTGGTGTTTTGTGATTCATCAAGGATAATAAATGCGTCATTTAAGGTGCGGCCGCGCATATAAGCCAGCGGTGCGACTTCTATCACATTTCGCTCAATGAGCTTTTCAACCTTTTCAAAGCCCAGCATCTCAAATAGGGCATCGTAAAGTGGACGTAGATAGGGGTCGACTTTTTGCGACAAATCACCAGGCAAAAACCCTAATTTTTCACCTGCTTCAACAGCGGGTCGGGTCAACAGGATCCTGCGCACTTCCTGGCGCTCCAATGCATCAACAGCGCAAGCGACGGCCAGATATGTTTTACCGGTGCCGGCAGGCCCTACGCCAAATGTGATGTCGTGATTGACAACATTGGCGACATATCGAGATTGATTAGGGTTGCGGGGTTTAATGACGCCGCGCTTAACTTTTATTTGTACATCATTGGCATATTCACCTGCTTCCGCGCGCTCTAGACATCGCACTTCTTGGATCGCTAGGTGTACCTGGTCTGGTTCTAAAATTGGGATACTACCTCTAATTGGCTGTGTTTCTATGTACAATAGTTTTAAGAGTTCTGATGCACCATTAGCTTGTAACGGATCACCCGATACGCTGAATTCATTATTGCGATAATTGATTTCAACGCCCAGTCTGCGTTCAATTTGCTTAATATTGTCGTCGAACGGACCACATAGGCTCGAGAGGCGTTTATTGTCTGATGGCTCTAATACGATTTGGTTTTTAACTATTGTACCCAAGATATCTCCGATGGTTTTAAGCGTTTACAAGTCACAAGGTTAGTCTCGCAACACTTAGTTTAATTCAATTTTAGTCACTTACATAAATAGGCGATTCACGGCACGTATCATGGACTAAGAAACTATGAAATTATGCATAAAGCGGCGTTACTTTAATCACACCCAGTGCATCTTCAGTAGGTGTTGATGCCAGAATACTTTGCGGAGAACGCGCGATACGAAGCCCCATGTCTTCTTCACGTCTAATGATGTCACCGCGTAACGAATTGCTGAATACATCGGTGATCAAGACATCTACGAATTCACCCACCATATCGGGGTGACCTTTGAAGTTGACTACGCGATTGTTTTCGGTTCTGCCAGTTAACTCTTCTGCGTTTTTCTTAGAGGTGCCCTCAACAAGAATCCGCTGTTCCGTGTTCAGCATATCTCTTGCAATCTTTTGTGCTTGTTGATTAATGCGTTGTTGTAACAGCTGCAAACGTTGTTTCTTTGTCTGTTCAGTCACATCGTCAGGCAAATCAGAAGCTGGCGTACCGGGTCGAGCAGAATAAATAAAGCTAAAACTCAGGTCATACTCGACGTCGCTGATTAGTTTCATTGTATTGGCAAAATCTTGGTCCGTTTCGCCAGGAAATCCGATGATAAAATCAGAAGACATAGACAATTGCGGTCGTACTTTCTTTAATCGGCGGATCTTGCTTTTGTACTCCAATGCCGTATGGCCGCGTTTCATCAAATTTAAAATCCTGTCTGAGCCACTTTGTACAGGTAAGTGAAGGTGATTGACCAGCTCTGGTATCGTCTGGTACGCCTCAATAATGTCGTCTGTGAATTCCACCGGGTGTGATGTGGTGTATCTGATTCTATCAATGCCGTCGATACTGGCGATAAGTTCTAATAGCTCAGCGAAGCGACATGTTGTGCCGTCGTGATGCAAGCCGCGAAACGCGTTAACATTCTGCCCGAGCAGATTGACTTCGCGCACGCCTTGAGCAGCAAGTTGAGCGACTTCTAAAATGACATCGTCGACCGGCCGGCTGACTTCTTCGCCTCGCGTGTAAGGCACAACGCAAAAACTACAATACTTGGAACAGCCTTCCATTATTGATACGAAGGCAGTAGGTCCATCCGCGCGCGGTTCTGGTAGACGGTCGAATTTTTCTATTTCAGGAAAGCTCACATCGACAACCGGCGCAATCGGATTGACTTTTAGCTGATTGATCATTCCTGGTAGGCGATGCAATGTTTGAGGACCAAATACAATATCAACGAAAGGTGCGCGTTTTCGTATGCTTTCGCCTTCTTGACTTGCGACGCAACCGCCTACGCCAATGATCAGTTCTGGATTCTTTTTCTTTAAGTGTTTCCAGCGTCCAAGTTGATGAAACACTTTTTCTTGCGCTTTTTCTCGGATAGAGCATGTGTTGAGTAAAATCACATCTGCATCTTCAGCTTCCTCAGCCGCAGTGAAACCATGGGTTGAATTGAGTAAATCAGACATTTTTTCTGAATCATACTCATTCATTTGACAACCCCAGGTTTTGATAAATAGTTTTTTATTCATATGATCCTTGATGCATCCAATAGAGACGTTAAAACAACACATTAGACCTGTTATAAAAAGGTTGCGAAGTATACCGAAAAAACCGCTAAAACACTACCGCTTTGGCGCTTGAGATTGAGGATGGGGGTATCTGGTGGCATACTGTAAACATCTGATTCCTCAACAATCCTCAATAAAAGGCATTGTGGCTGTATGAGTTATGACATTTGTATATTGGGTGCTGGCATGGTTGGCGGTGCAGCCGCCCTAGCATGCGCAAATATGGGATACAAAGTTGCTCTCATTGATGCACATGACATCGAACCGTTTTCCTCTGACAACCCGCCTGATTTGAGAGTTTCTGCATTGAACATGCATTCTGTCACGCTGCTGAAGACGCTAGACGTTTGGAGCGAAGTGCGAGCGATGCGCGCGACAGCCTATACAGGTTTGAGCTGCTGGGAGCATGAAGGCTTCAAGACCGTATTCAATGCGAGTGACATTCAAGCTGAACAACTTGGTTTTTTTGTTGAAAACCGGGTATTGCAACTTGCACTTTGGCAAAGCTGTCGCGAGCACGAAAACATTGACTTATTGATAGGGCATCGACCGGTAGATATCGACGCAAGTGAAGCACGAGTCGTTCTCGACGATACTACAGCGATCCAATCACAGATTATCATCGCAGCAGATGGTGCACATTCACAGGCACGAGCAGCGTCTAAGATAGGGGTAACAGGTTGGCAATACGCACAATGTGCGAATCTGTTTACTGTCAGTATTGACATGGGTTTTAGCGCCGAAACCTGGCAACAATTTACACCCGATGGGCCACTAGCATTTTTACCTATGCACGATAATTATGCGTGCCTTGTTTGGTATAGCGACAAAGCGACAAGTGATGAACTCATGGCTAATGCCAATACGCAACTTACAACAAAAATTAAAGATACCTTCCCCAATTGTTTGAACGATTTTATCCTGTTGGATAAGGCACGCTTTGGGCTGACGCGCCAGCATGCAAATGCTTATTCTAGCGACAGAGTCGTATTGTTAGGTGATGCAGCACACACAATTAATCCGTTGGCGGGCCAAGGCGTGAATTTAGGTTTCAAAGATGTCGCTGCATTTGCTGACGCGCTAAGACAACACAACCTTGCACAGTTCAAGGATATATTCACCTGCTATGAGCAGCAACGAAGGCCACAAAACTTGCTTATGATGTCGGCGATGGATGTGATCTATGCAACCTTTAGCAATCGTTTTAAACCACTGCAACTTTTGCGAAATATTGCACTCAAAGTAGCTGACAACTCTGGTCCGCTCAAACGACAAGTGCTGAAATATGCTATCGGTTTACATAAATAGGAGAAAACGTGAATTTATTTATCATCTTAGGCATTCTGTTTTTATCTCTGCTAATTATCGTGCCTTTGATTGAGCGTTCAAATATTCGTATGTCCAACGAATCCATGGCTAAAATGTCAAAGTGGTTCTTACCGCTGATCGCCATTATTGCTATTGCTGGACTGATTAAAGTAATGCTTTAGCTTTTATCTAATTGCCGTATCGGCTACTTCCACAGCTTTTCTTCGAGGGTACCCTGAATAGGGCAGTCATCGTCTTTGAATGTGATTGTTCTACCAAGTTCACGTTTTTGTTTATAGTCTTTAGTCACCGCAACAATCGTCGGCGTTAGCAGCACAATAGCTATGACATTCACAACCGTCATTAATCCGAGCGCCATATCTGCCATTGCCCATACTTTTGGCATTGCCGCCATTGAACCCCATAGCACCATTGCTAGGTATCCGACAGTAAATATGCTTCTGCCGATGGCATTGTCGAGCTTAAAAAAGTGTAGGTTACTTTCTGCATATGCGTAGTTTGCAACCACAGAGGTAAATGCGAAGAGGCCAATCGCCATTGCAACAAAGTCACTGCCCCAATCGCCAAGGTGATTTTGCATTGCCATTTGTGTCAGCTGGATCCCTTGCATTTCACCCATATCAGTATCCGTTCCAAGTAAGATGATGAATGCCGTTGAAGTGCACAAGATCATGGTGTCTAAAAATACACCTAACATTTGCACATAGCCTTGTGATGCGGGGTGATTGGGTTGTGGCAATGCACTGGCGGCGGCTTGCGGGACACTGCCAGAGCCGGCTTCATTAGAATATAGACCGCGTTGAATACCATTTTTAACCGCTGCAGCAAACGCACCCGCCGCGGCCTCCGTCAATCCAAATGCCGACATTACAATATCACGCAAAACATCCGGCAATAGTTGAATATTGATTATCGTGACAATAAGCGCAACGAGCACGTAGGCAATGCCCATGAAAGGCACTATTAGTTCAGCAAACCTTGCAATTGCGCGTAACCCACCAATAACAATAGTACCTGCTACAACGACGATAACGATGCCTGAATAGGTCGTGCTGATACCGTAGCTGTTATTGAACGCATCCGTAATCGTGTTTGCTTGAACGGCACTGAACACAAAGCCATAGCCAAAGAAGATACAGAGCGCGAAGACAATGGCAAACCAAGAGTTGTTTAATCCCTGTTTTATATAGTAGGCGGGGCCACCGCGGAATTGCCCGTTTGCATCTTTAATCTTATACGTCTGACCAAGTAAGCTCTCGGCATAGCCGGTAGCCATACCAAGTAATGCAATCACCCACATCCAGAAAATAGCACCAGCACCACCGAGTGAAATCGCAACTGCGACACCTGCCAGATTGCCTGTACCAACCCGCGCTGAAAGACTGGTGCACAAAGCCTGAAACGAACTGATGCCGCGCTGATCGCTATAATTGCTCCCTTTGAGTAGGGAAAACATATGCTTAAAATCAAGAAGCTGGACAAACTTCAACCGCACGGTGAACCAAATACCACAAAACAAAAGCATATAAATGAGGATTTGAGCATCCGACCAGAGCAGGCCGTTGACAAAACTGACAGCGTTTTCAATCAAAATGTAGGAACTTTTTATTATTATTTAATAAATAATAGGATAACGATTTCTCGTTTGGATTTCAAAGTAGGACGTAGTTAAAGAATGGCTGGGGTAGCAGGACTCGAACCTACGAATGGCGGGATCAAAACCCGCTGCCTTACCAACTTGGCTATACCCCAATTGTGGTGATGAAAAAATGAAATCCAAAAGTGGCTGGGGTAGCAGGAC
>JBCDMA010000090.1:0-12683 GCA_038744645.1 Pseudomonadota bacterium
CAGTTTTGAACGATTACAACGACGTATCGGTAGTGAGTACTATGTTGTCATTGACGAGGTATCAAGCGAAGGTGCAATCGCCAGAAGCTATGCCGAAGCACCGGAAATTGATGGCGTTATTCACATTAATGACTTTTTTAACGTGTCTGTGGGTGACCGTCTTTGGGTGGAGATCATTCACGCTGATGAGCACGATCTCTGGGCTGTGCCTTCTCAAGAAGCATCATAAAAATCCAGAAGACCAAATATCCGAACGATCAAGCCACAGTCAAGAAAGCGCGAGTGCGTTATTGAGTTAAAAATATTTTGCTATAGCGATGACAGCAACTTTTCGAGATCCGCAGGTGTATCTATGCCATGCGGCGGCGCTACATTGGCTGATGCGATGAGAATAGCAAACCCGTGCTCCAACACTCGCAATTGCTCAAGTGATTCATGCACGGATAATGGCGTGGGTGGCAAGGCTTTGTATGTTTTTACAAAGCCTGCGCGAGATCCATATATGCCGATATGACGCATATATGTAAACGGTAATTCATCAATGGTTACCGTGAGTTCGTTGCCCTTTATGAAGTCTCTGGCAAAAGGGATAGGCGACCTTGAAAAATACAGTGCCCTGTCATGTTTATCTGTAACGACCTTCACTACGTTGGGATTAAAGATATCCGCTGCGTCATCAATAGGAAAACTCAAGGTGCTCATAGACGCTTCATCATTATTCGACAATAAATCAGCGAGCTGAACAATGTTTTCCGGTGGGATGAAAGGTTCATCGCCTTGTACGTTTATAATGATTTCATCGTCTGGAATATTTTTTGTTTCAATGACTTCAGCGATCCTCGACGTACCATTTTCATGCTCGCTTGATGTCATGACAACACTGTCACAAAACTGATTGCAACGCGCACAGATTCGTTTATCGTCGGTGGCAATATACACTGCACTTGCACCTGACGCTATCGAGCGTTCAAACACGTGTTGGATCATGGGCTTACCATTGACGTCTACTAATGGTTTCCCAGGAAATCGCGTGCTAGCGTAGCGAGCCGGGATAACTACTGTAAATGACATTAACAAATCCTTTCAGAGCCTAATCGGCTCCACATTGCATACTTTGACTTCAAGAAATTCGCTCGACCTCATCCAGACTGAGCTTTGTTGCTTCACTTTCCAATAAGATAGGAATGTCATCTTTGATATCAAAAGCAAGCCTGTCGAATTTACACACCAGTTGACTGCCACTTTCACTATTAATCAAGACTAATTTTCCTTTACACAAAGGACACGCAACTACATCCAAAAGTGTTTTATCAAAAGCCATTGCCTTCTCCAATGTTAAGCGGCTAATTTAGCATTTATGTAATCATAAACGTGATTGGGGAGCTCTGCATTAATTTGCAGATACCAACAGTTTTCACTCGCAATTTCTTTGCACTTAATGGCGTCCTTTTCAGTCATTATTACAATTTCGGCATCTGGTAGATCGTCTTTCTTATATACATGATGATCGGCAAAGCTTTGTTGTTGGCGAGGCGCGATCCCGATACTTGCCAAGGTTGAATAGAAGCGCTCAGGATCACCGATGCCAGCAAGCGCAATCGTTTCTTTATCACAAAATCGATTAACAGCCTCGTGTAAAGACAGTGTCTTTCCATTTTTGACATTGATGAATTTTTGCGGTGCGATGACAAAATGCGCGACGCTTGTCGAAACTGAAGTTAAACAACCAAGCTGTTGCTCGCCATTAACTAAAATGAAATCCACTGTATTGAGGCGCCAATGGCCTTCTCTTAATGGACCAAGAGGCAGTAAATATCCATTCCCTACGCCGCGACTGTCCATAACGCAACATTCGATATCACGACCAAGCGCATAATGCTGTAACCCATCGTCACAAATGACGACATCCGCCGAAATATTGTGCTCGATAAAACGCATCCCTCTTTTTCGCTTTGGGTCGACAATGACAGAAATGTTATACCGACCTTTTATCATGGCTGGCTCGTCACCCACAAACGTGGCTGTATCATCCGGCGAAATAACGTGTGGAAAGCGCTTACAGGTGCCTCCGTAGCCTCTAGTGAGCAACACCGGAGACAACCCGCTATTCAAAAAATGCTCAATTAACGCAGATACAACGGGTGTTTTGCCATTGCCTCCCACGGTTATGTTGCCCACCACTATGACTGGGATCTGACTCTTGTAAGCAGACAAAATACCAAGTCGATAGCAGATCCTACGCATCGAAGACAGGACAGCGAACAGCATCATAATAGGCAAGAGTAGCCACTGCCACGTCGGCGGTCGATACCATCCGCTAGCAAAGGAATCAGACGTTTTTTGCTTCATTTGAAAACTGCAGTGCATGTAATTGCGCATACATGCCGTTGTCTTTTATCAGCTGCGCATGTGAACCTGATTCAATGATTTCACCTTGTTCCATCACGAGTATACGGCTGGCATTTTCAATCGTTGACAAACGGTGGGCAACAACAATAGACGTTCGCGTTTTTTGCAATTGCTCTAAGGCATGTTGTATTGATTTCTCGGATTCTGTATCCAGTGCCGATGTTGCTTCATCAAGAATAAGAATAGGGGCATCGGATAAAATTGCTCTGGCAATAGCGATCCGCTGGCGTTGTCCACCTGACAACATCAACCCGTTTTCGCCAATAACGGTATCAAAACCCTGCTCCTGCGTGTCTACAAAGGGCGTAACGTGCGCAATATTCGCTGCTTCGATGATCTTTTCACGTGTCACGCTGCCTTCTTTGCCATATGCAATATTATTCGCAATCGTATCATTGAAGAGCACCACTTGCTGAGATACCAGTGCAAACTGCTTTCGCAGCGATCGCAAGGTCAAAGATGTTATGTCGACATCATCAATGTATATCGCACCGCTGTTAGGTTCATAGAAGCGCGTTAATAAACTTGATAACGTTGATTTACCGCTGCCAGAGCGCCCGACAAGCGCAATGGTTTGACCCGGTATCGCTTCGAAGCTGATATCTTTTAAGGCAGGTGTGTTTTTTCCCTTGTAGGTAAAGTTAACAGATTCAAATTTCACTTTACCCTTCGCCCTTTGCATTTCTTCAGGACCTGAATCATTTTCACTGTCTTCATCGAGAATGGCGAAAACACTGCTACAGGCTGTCATCCCTTTTTGAAATTCTGTATTCACCGTGGTTAACTGCTTGAGTGGCTTAAGAAGCATTACCATACATACAACGACATTGAGAAAAATACCCGGCGTAAGTTCTTTGATAAAGTCGGGAATGCTGCTTACAAACAGTACGACGGCTAATGCAATTGATGCGATAACTTGTATGGTAGACACACTTAGGATCTGAGCACTGACAAGCTTCATCGTCTGCTGCCTATTGTGATTGTTTCTTTTGTGAAACTTCTCTGATTCCAATTTTTGACCATCAAACATCAAAACGACCTTATGTCCTTTGACTGCTTGTTCGATGCTTGTCGTCAATGATCCCATTGCTGCTTGAATGGCTTTGCTCACCAATCGAAAACGCCTGCTGACGACTGAAACAATCACGCCAACAAGTGGGCCAATCAGTAAGAAAATCAACGAAAGTTGCCAAGAATAATAAAACATGACAGCTAATAGCCCAATAACGAACATGCCTTCTCGTACAAGCGTTAACAACGCCTTCCCAGCGGCATACCTTACCTGTTCGGTGTCATACAATATTTTCGACATCAAGCTGCCAGTAGAATGATTGTCGTGAAAAGCGATGGGTAGATGAATGTATTTTTCGAACAACTCTTGTCGCATGCGCAACACAACGCTTGTACCCAAATACTCTAGCGTGTAGGTGCCCAAAAAATTAAACACGCCCCTGAGTAAAAACAGCGGCACAATTGTATAGGCTGCAATGCGAAGATAATCGTAATCGCCTTTTTGCAATGACTCGTCAACAAGGGGTTGAAGCTGTGCGAAGAAAAACGTGTCAACTGCGGCATATCCGATCATGCCAAACACGGCGACTGCCGTAAGCAATTTGTGGGGCCAGACATAACTGAGAAATCGTTTAATCGTCGCTTGATTTTGTACTGAAACATCAGCATCAGGCTTGCTCAAGACCACGCGTCCCTTATGTGTTTGTTTTAGTTGTGTTACTTTGTGTAATACCAGCGATTATACAGGTCTTCCCGCGCTGTGGTTAATTTTATTTTGTCGTCTTGCCAGTTGACCTTCAATGCACCAGATTCACCTAAATGGTATATCTTTGCGCCGATGTGTTGGTAACGCTGAACTACATCCTCATGCGGATGTCCCCAGTGATTTGGAAACGAGGTTGAAAACACGACGACATCAGGTACCAGTGATGATACAAAGGATTCACTTGAAGAAGACTTACTGCCATGATGCGGTGCTACAAGGATATCAACGTTCAGATTTGGCCAGCGCTGCATAATAGCTTGTTCTTCACTTGCACTAATATCCCCTGCAAAAAGAATATTCGTATCCCGTACAGTAAGTAACACGACGCAGCTTTCCTCATTGCGGTCAGCAACGGAGGTGACAATTGGCCACAAAACTTGCACTGATACATCTGCATGGGCAAGACGTTTTCCCGCTATGCATTGCGCTCTTGGTGACCACAATGCCTTAATCATATTGTGCTTTAGCAAGTAATGCAGTCCGCCAGCATGATCACTATCGAAGTGGCTTAAGATAGCCAAATCAATTTGGTTGATGTTTCTGCTTTTCAGATAGGGCAATATTTCTCGAGACAATAATGAATACGCTTCGTTTCCCCTAGCAAAATCAAATAGCATAACCCCATCTTGATGCGTAAACACTGCACTATTGCCATGCCCTACTTCAAAAAACACCAACTCATCTACCCGTTGTTGTGGGATCAGCTTTTGTGCCCATAAACAACAAAGCAAAAGCATTGAGAGTGATACCATTCGCCACCTTTGCCAAACAAGTACTGCAATGACGGCAAGAATAAAAATGGCTTCGATACAAATATGCAACGTATCAAAATGTTGTTGAATCTGCGAAAGCTTTGCAATCACCTGTACCGAAACATGCATTAAAAAATCACAAGCTATCAGGAGCCAGATGCTACTTAACCCCATCATTTCAATGACCAAGGCAACCAACAACAACGGAAGGATCAAAATGCCAATCAGGGGTATCAACACCATATTTGCAATCAAACTAAGAAATGTGTGCTGCTGCCACAAATAAAAGCTCAATGGCAATCCAACAAGATAAAACATCGATTGCACTTTATATGCAGTAAATAACTTGGCTTTGACCGTCCTAGTAACGTGATTCACATCAAACGTCAGTGCGATTAATAGCAGTAGTACAGCACCAAAGCTTAGCCAGAAACTGCTGCTCATTAGAGATAGCGGAAACAGTAAACACGCAATAAAAATCACTCTAACAAACAGTTGATATGATGTCGTCGGCGTCTCTGCGTAAGCACATACAATGATAACGAATACCGCGCAGAAAGCACGAATGACGGGTACTTGCCCACCAGCAAGTAACAAATATCCATAACAACCGAGCACTACAATGAAGCGAGTAATGTTTAATAGCTGTCGCTGAGTGTGTACAAACAATAAAAACACGGGAGCAAGTGCTCTGGATAACCAAATAACATAGCCCGCTACAAGCGCTAAATGCATGCCAGAGATACTGAAAAGATGGGCTGTTGATGATGCTTGGAGCATTGCCCAATCGTCATTTTGAAGGTTATCTCGATATCCTATTCCTAATGCCAGTAACCAACGCGTATAGAGCAATGGATATGCATTCAATTTTTCAATTAACCCTTGCCTGATGGTCATGTTACTTTCAAGGATCGCGTTTGATGGGCTTTTCTTAATTACTGCAATCTTGTTAATTGCCCGCGCAGTCTGGTATTTTTGTGCATTGAATGTCTTACCAGGGTTAGCAAAACCACCCAAGGGTTTTATAGTGGCGAAGACTTTAATGTGATTGCCTTGTTTAGGCACGAATGCAGGTTTGTACCAGCGCAACAATAGTTTTGGCTTGAAAATATAAAATCTGTCTTTACCTATTACACTAGCTTGTAATAAAAGCTCGATATACTCCGGCTGATTCGATTCGTCAGACGCCGAAAGCACCTCTCCTTGGATTATGTAGTTTTGGTAATCATAGTTCGCACTTACGTGCCATTCTGAATACCAGTGGAAGGTTATTGTAAGTGTTAAAATAGTGATCATTACTGCAACAAGTAAGTGTAAGTACTTAAAAGACCTTAGTAGTAGCAGAAGCGTAAATAACGGGATAAGCCAATGAAATTGTGGCAATATGGGGAGCATTAGATGACAGCATACAACAACTATGCTCGCCATCATAACGAGTTCCGGATCCTTTATTTTAAAGAGCCGCAAGAGTAAAGAGCCTAAATGCCGAAAAAGTTTATTGGTAAATTTTTACCAAAACACGATCAGGTAAAAGCGAACAAATGTTTGGGTGTTTTCGGACAGCTCGTTCACGACCCCAATTTGTGGCATTTAAATAGAAGATCTGCTCGTGGCGCCTTCGGCATAGGTCTTTTTTTCGCGTTTTGGCCCGTGCCTTTTCAGATGATCCTAACTGCTGCATTAGCCATTCCCCTGCGCGTAAATCTTCCATTGTCAATTGCCACCGTTTGGATATCCAATCCCATCACCATGCCACCATTATTCTATACAGCTTACTTAGTGGGGAGTACTGTACTAGGGACTGAATTGAGTGATTTTCAGTTTGAACTCAGTTGGACATGGGTGATAAGTTCGTTGGCCACCATAGGGCCAGCATTTCTTATTGGTTGCTTGATTTGCTCTATATTTTTTGGCTTGCTAGGCTTTTTTTCATTGGATTGGATTTGGCGGTTTTCTGTGACACAAGCATGGCGTACACGAAGACAACAAGCCACGCATGAAAAATAAGTGCTGATTAATCGGCAAAAAATTCAACGAGCTTTTGTTCGTCCCAGACTTCAATACCTAACGCCTCCGCTTTGGACAATTTGGAACCCGCTTTTTCACCCGCAATAACAATATCCGTCTTCGCCGATACGCTGCCAGAGACTTTAGCACCCAATGCCATCAGCTTGTCTTTTGCTTCACTGCGGGATAGCGTCGACAGTGTTCCCGTCAATACAAGTGTTTTTCCACTTACGGCAGAATCTGACTGCATCTTTGGCAGCATATCAGGCCAATGTACGCCTTTCGAAATCATGTCTTCAACAATCTGTAAGTTTTGCTGATCTTGCATAAAATGCACTATGTTTTGCGCGACAACTTCACCGACATCTTCAACGTCTATTAAGTTTTCTATTGTCGCTTGAGAGATGCTGTCAAACGTTAAAAAGTGCGTGGCCAAATTACGTGCCGTGGCCTCCCCTACTTCACGGATCCCTAATGAATAAAGGAATTTTGGTAAGGTTGTTGTCTTTGCATTATCAATGCCTTGCAGCAGATTGACCGCAGATTTTTTGCCCATCCGCTCCAAATCAATGATTTGATCGAGCGTCAATGTGAATAAGTCGGCAGGCGTATCAATCAGATTCTGGTCAACAAGCTGCTCGACTAATTTATCGCCAAGACCATCAATATCCATCGCCTTTCGGGATGCAAAATGTTTTATTGCTTCTTTCTTTTGTGCTTCACATTTCATTCCACCGGTACATCGCGCGACTGCCTCATCACCCGTTCTGACGACATCGGAATTACAAATCGGACAATTTAATGGAAAGGTTATGTTTCTTGCGTCATGCGGGCGGCGTTCCATAACAACACTGACAACTTGAGGAATAACATCGCCTGCGCGTCTAATGATAACGCTGTCACCGACTTTCACACCCAGACGGTTAATTTCATCTTGATTATGGAGTGTCGCATTAGACACGGTAACACCGCCGACAAACACTGGCTCAAGCCTCGCGACAGGGGTAATTGCTCCGGTCCTGCCGACTTGAAACTCGACATCTCTGAGCACAGTGATTTCTTCCTGTGCCGGGAATTTTTGTGCAATTGCCCAACGTGGCGCCTTTGATACAAAACCGAGTCTCGATTGCAATGACAAATCATTCACTTTGAACACCACACCGTCTATTTCATAGTTCAGGGTATTGCGTTTCTCAGCAACGGTGTCAAAAAAGTCCATCGCTTGGTTACTGCCTACCGCCGTCCCAGACTCATTGCACAACGGCAACCCCAGCTGCCCCATTAAAGAAAGACGCTGACTATGCGTACGCTCGTTTTGAATGGCGTCACCAGAAATGATGCCTGCAGAATAAGCGAAGAACTTTAATGGACGCGACGCTGTAATCTTAGAATCGAGCTGTCGTAATGCACCAGCAGCGGCGTTTCTTGGATTGGCAAAGACTTTTTCACCTTGGTCTTTTTGACTGCGATTAAGTTTTTCAAATCCATCCTTGGTCATGAAAACTTCACCGCGAACTTCGAGTTTTGCGGGAATATTTTCACCTCGCAAACGCAGCGGTACATTCGCGATAGTTTTAACATTTTCTGTGATATTTTCCCCAATCTGACCGTCTCCGCGTGTCGCCGCCCGGACTAATATTCCGTTTTCGTAAACAATAGAGACCGCCAAGCCGTCTAGCTTGGGTTCGCAAGCGAATTCGATATCATCTGAGACGACCAGTCTGTCTTTTACTCGTTGTTCAAACGCAACGAAATCATCACTTGAAAAACCGTTATCTAACGACAACATAGGAAGTTCATGAATGACTTGTTCGAATTTGGCTAGTGCTTTCCCGCCCACTTTTTGTGATGGCGAATCAGGGGTTTTTAATTCTGGTGCGACTTCTTCTAATGCAATAAGCGCTTGCATCAATCGATCGTATTCTGCATCTGGGACAGTCGGATCATCCAATACATAGTATTGGTGAGCGAATTCTTCTAATGTTGATTTTAACGCTTTGTGCTTTTCAATTTGGTCTGTATCTGCCACTTACTGTATCCAATGTCAGAGGCTTAATATCTGGTTTTTTGTCTGCGTTCAAAATCTCTAATTCTTTCAGCATATTGTTGGAGGCTTTGCTTGCTGATGGGCACCTTGTTAGCGTCTAGGATCTTGCCGCCAAACTCATCAGCTATCTTACGAGCGGCATTGTGCATCATATTGAAGACTTGTTGCGCTTCGCCTTCAATCGGTAGCATCATAAAAAGGCTTAAACCCTGCGTGGTGAACTTTTCAATATTATCGATATCGAACACTCCTGGTTTAAACAAATTGGCCAGACTGAACAACACAGGCCCTTTGCCATTGGTATTCACGTGTCGATGGAATATATCGTGATCGCCAAATTTGAAACCAAGCGTAAGTAACATTTGCAGCAATATTGCACCCTGAATAGGGTTATCTTGCGATGTTTGTATATTTAGGATAATCACATCTTGTTCTGGTGATGCGGTTTCACTAGCAGCTGGTTTTTTGTCATCCGGTGATTTATCGACTTTCTTGGACTCACCAAAATCCATCCTCATTTGATCATCTTCAGTATCACTCGATTTACTAGCGACAGGTTCTCGGCGCAGTTTTTCCGCCAATGATTTACTCTTCTTGCGCACGAGTCGTTTGGCTTGATTAGCGAGACTGGATGACTTTTCACTCTCTACGGGATTGAGAACAAGTATCTCTGCACCTTCACCCGTTTGATTGTCTTGTAGGTCTGACGAAGAAACCGCATCTGCACTTTTTGACGCTCCTGAGTCCTTCGTCTTGCCATTTTTGTTGTCATCGCCTTCTTTACTTGTTTGTTTTAACAAGAATGACGGCGGCTCAGCGGGAATGTGTGATTCAGCTTCTTTGTCTTTAAGAAATTCTGGTTTAGGTTGTGTCACAACATCGGCATAAAGCGGCCCTTTTTCATCAGTTCTACCTGCTTTTGTGAGATCTGTTGGTATAGGATTTGTGTCTGCTTGCGATGTTTCTACACCTTTCTTGTCTTTGCTTTCTTTACCTGCTGATTTTGCATCTGTCTGTACACCACCCAAAGGACTTGCGTGCATTTTTTTCTGATAGTTACCATTGCCTTTTGGCACGGGAGGCGCAAGCTTCTCATCGTTCGGCTCTCTAGCTAATGCTTTGATTGCACCGGCGTTATCAAGGGTGTTACTACCATCAAATGAAGTATCTTTATCTAATCCACCTGGCGCGAGGCGATTACCACTTGCAGTTTCATCGTCTTTAAGTCTCTCAACAAAACTATCGGTATCGTCAAATTCATCGGTATCCCCGACAATGGGAGAATGACTAAAGTCTCGGGTATCTTCGTTTTTGTTTTGGTAAAACTTTGGCTCTATGTCGCGCTTTTTTTCAAAGCGAAGATGTGCATTTCGTCTGCGTTGCCTTCGAGTTATCCAAAAGCCATGCACCAAGATACCAATGATGAAGATACCACCAATGACAAGCAAAGCTAACTGAAGCTCTTTTTGCATGTTATTCCTTCTTTTACTAAGAATTGCTTGTTGTCATCAGGACTGCCCAACTACTCAGCAATTTCAAGTGCCTCTTCCATATTAACAGAAACCATGCGAGATACGCCCGGTTCGGCCATTGTTACACCTGTCAAATGAGATGCCATCTCCATCGCAACTTTGTTATGCGTAATATAGATAAATTGCACGGTTTTAGACATTTCCATGACTAATTTACAAAAACGACCAACATTAGCGTCGTCTAACGGCGCGTCCACTTCATCCAATAAACAAAATGGCGAAGGATTTAATCGAAAGATCGCAAATACCAATGATAACGCCGTTAAGGCCTTTTCACCACCAGATAGCAGTTGAATGGTACTGTTTTTCTTGCCTGGTGGTCTCGCCATGATGGTTACACCAGTATCAAGTAAATCGTCCTCAGTCAGCGCAAGATAAGCTGAACCACCACCAAACACCTTTGGGAACAGGCCTTTAAGGTCATTGTTCACTTTATCAAACGTGGTTTTAAACCGCATTTTGGTCTCGCGGTCGATTTTACGCATGGCATTTTCCAGTGTTTCAAGTGCAGCGACCAAATCATCATTCTGCGCGTCTAAGTGTGACTTTCTCTCAGATTGTTCAGCAAATTCATCAACAGCTGCCAAGTTGACCGCACCAAGGCGTTGAATAGACGCAGTGACTTTATCCAGACTTTGTTGAAGTTCACTCTCATCTTGGTCGTCTGGCATGGTGTCGACATACGCATTCAGCTGAACATTCATTTCTGCCAGTTGCTCAAGGAATCCTTGTGCTCTTACTTTTGCACTTTCCGCTTTAAGCCTTTCGCCCTCGATGTTTGACTTTAACTTTTCAATTTGAATATTAACGCTGCTGCTGCCCTGTTCTAATTGTTTGATGTCGTGTTCTACTTCATTTGTCTTTACTGAAATGTCTTTTTGTTCGTCTGACAATACGTGTTTTTGCTGGAGTAATTCTTGAAGTTTTTCTTGTTGTTCACTCGCTGGCAACGAAAGATTTTCGGCCTCTTCCTCTAATAGAGACATTTTTTCCTGAAAGGAAGTGAGCATGTGATGCTTGGCTTTCTGTTGCTCATTTGCAAGTTGTAAACTGTTTTTAATTTGCTGAAGTTGCAGCTGATGTTGATGCAAGTCCGATTGTGTGGCGCTCATTTTATCAGCCAACACTTGTAGTTCCGCTTTCAACTGCACTGTTGTGCTTTCGCGTTGCCGTTTTTCGTCCTCACCATCTGCAACGGTAATGCTCAACTCTTCAATTTGAAAATTAAGGAGGTCAAGGCTTTCAGACTCTTCGCCCATTATTAGACGTTGTTTTTCAAGCTCGTTGAGAATTTTCACCTGTTGCTCTTTTTGCTGAGCAGCCTGAAGTTCAGCAAACTTAAGATTGGTTTCTCGTTCACCCAGCACCTTTTTAACACCTTCGAGCTTGGTTTTTTGTGCTGCCAAGGTGCTTTTTTGGTTGCGTAATGCCTCTGATAAACTCGCAAGCTCAGCTTCTTTTGCACCGATTTCTGCCTTGAGCGTTTGAATATTCGCCTCTGCCTTTCTTATTTCATCTGCGCGTTCGAGCTTTCCTTTTGATGTTTTTGGGCGGAGCATCATTGATTTTGCCAACCAATTCCCGTCTTTATCAATATAGCTCAAGTGTGACGTTTCACTTGCGTGTTGTGAGGCGATTTCTAGGTTATCAGTGATAATGATATGATTAAAAATCTGTGGAACCTTTGGTTGCTTAAGGTAGTACGCCAGTGATTCGGGTACCTTTTCTTCAGCAAACATGTCTTGGATCCAGAGACTTATACTAGGCCCCGCTTGCCATTGTTCGACCAACGGCTTTTTGCCCTTGTAGACTTGTACATGATCAAATAATTGCAATACCGTCTCTAAACATTTCGAATACGCCATATCGACACTGAATGCTTGCCAAATACTGATGAGGTTGTCCTTTTCAATCCAGTCGGGATACTGTGTTTGGTTTGTCGATTCTGACTGTAATGCCAATAGTGATTCCAAACGTGTATTTTCTCTGAACAGTGCATTTCGCGAATCAGACACGTCTTTTTCTGTCTCGCGCTCAATCAACTGATCGTTTTCAACGCGCTCTTGTTGTTCCGTCAGCACCTCTTCTTCGGTGGCTAAAGCGCGTTTTTCATTCTCAATAAGCACACGCAAGTCACCGATAACATTATCATCGGACAC
>JBCDMA010000091.1:0-12665 GCA_038744645.1 Pseudomonadota bacterium
CGGATGTCGCTGCCTTGGCCATGGCCGAAAAGCCTTGCATGGTGTTGCTGATATTTGGCCTAAGTGTTTTTAGGCTTTCAGAGATCCTGGCCGTTATCTCAGGATAAGACTTACTCATTTTGTGTCCTCTATATTCTAAATAACTTCTATGTTTGATGATCGATTGATTATCTGCTTGTCCGCGCATTGTGGCCGCATTTTCTTTGTTCACTTTTCTTTATTGACTATTTCACCAACAATTTATATATTAGTTATATCTAATATTAAGTCAAGGGTTTCATGTTTACCGAAACCGACAAATCAAAGTTAGCAGCCAATGCTGAAAAGGCAGAATTACTACTAAAGCTCGTCGCCAATAAATACAGATTAATGGTGTTATGCAGTTTGATAAATGGCGAGAAGAGTGTAAGCGACCTTGAAAATGCGGTTAATTTGAGCCAATCAGCATTATCACAGCACTTAGCAAAGTTGAGAGCAGCTAATATCGTCGACTTTCGCAAAGAAGGGAAAAGTGTGCGTTATCGCATCATCAGCGTTGAAGCTACAGCATTGCTGTCCACGCTCTATTTGATATTCTGCAACAATTAAATTAGATATAACTAATTTGTTTTTATAAGAGAGAACTTGATATGGCAATTCTAAATATTGATGCGCAACAGCTTAAAGTGTTGATCGACAGCAATGACGCTTGTTTGGTCGACGTCAGGGAAGCGATCGAACATGATGCTTTTCACATAGCCCCCTCGGCGCACATTCCACTTGGAAAGATAACAAGTGATTTACTGCCAAAAACGGATAAAAAAGTCGTGATTTATTGTTTGAAAGGCGTCCGCGGTCAAAAAGCATGTGAAAAAGTGACGGCTACAAACGACGATGTGGACGTGTTCAATCTAACTGGCGGCATTAATGCTTGGCGCGCAGCTGGCCTACCCTTAAAGGTGTCTGAAAAAAAGCATTTCCCGCTTGATAGACAAGTACAAATTACGATTGGTAGTTTTGTCCTGTTCAGCGCTCTCGCAAGTGTGCTAGTAAATCCGGCATTTGTCTGGGTTGCTGCCTTTTTTGGCGCGGGATTGATGTTTGCAGGTATGACCGGTACGTGTGGATTAGGTTTGTTAATTGCAAAAATGCCTTGGAACAAGGCGACATAGTGCAATTTTGGGCCCAAATGAGAGCGAGAGAAAAACAGTAGATGATGATTTCGTTCTGGGAAAAATTCCCTCAAGAATGCCGACTGGCATCACGATAAACTCGCCTAATTGTCGTTAAACGGCTACAGAATTGGACAACGCCTGTTGAGAACAATCACCGCGGTTGTATACGTAAAGCAGAATCCATTCTACCAAAGACATTCTTCTTCGCGCTCATAAGCTTAAACATACGTCCAAGTACTTGCAACCCTTGATTTATAAAGATAAACGCTCGTTTCAACCATTGAGCATTATTACCCAAGATTGCCGTCAAATTTATCTAACGTAGAGGAACCGCACGTTAAAATAGTCAATGGCTATGTATTAACCCCTTATAGATGAAGGTACCTCACCAATAACATAACTTTTGATTTCAATGGGCATAATAACCCTATAATTTACGTACCTATTTAAAGACACATTTCTACCAATTTACCTCGTCATTCTGGTGAAAAGAAGCCTAAACCCTTTAAATACAATGTTCTAAAAGAGGTGGTGCAGTTATTGCTGTATTTGCTTAACCGTAATTAGCGCCTATACTCTTATGACGACGTCAAATCACTCTCGAGGCGACATGTACGGTGTTTTTAACCAACGCAGTATCAGTGTCACAACACCTGTGCGAATTTTCATTGGATACAATAGAGTGAAAGTGCTACAGTCGTAGTGCGTGTTTCAAGTCCTCATTGAAATAGGCATCACTAAAAGTGAGCGATTTAGTGAATATTATTGATAGAACATTTCTATCCAATTATCCTCAACTATTGTTGTGTGAAATTGGAACAAATGGCGACATCTTCTTCATTACCGATGTCCTCCGTGAAATATTGACTCAACAAAACGCCATTGTTTGTCAATGCCAAACGCAATCGCTGTACTCATATCTCCACCCGGATGATGCTATCAATGCACGCAACCTGATTGAATCCTGCGTAGCGGGCCAATTGAGTGAAACAGAATTTGACGCCAGATTGCAAAAAAATCCTGATATCGTCCTACATTTTTCAGGCACTCGTAAAGACGGAAAGTGTTACTTGTCCGCACAGGATGTTTCACATATGAACCGTGACGACAGCATCCGCGAGCAAGTGAATAAGTTGGCTAACATTGCTACGGGCATTTCAATGATTGGACATTGGTACTTCAACGTTGATGAAGCAAGGCTCATTTGGTCCAACGAAGTATATGCAATACACGGCATATCGAAAGGTGAGTATTTTCCAGAGATTGACTCGGCATCGGAGTTCTACCACCCGGAAGATGTTGGATATGTCAAAGACATGATAAAACAATCATTGCAAACGGGTAAGGAATGGGAAGGCAGATTGCGCATTGTCCGCCCAGACGGAGAAGTGCGTAGCGTCGTGGTTGCCAACAACGCCATATTCGATAAGCAAGGCAACGTCATCACGCTATTTGGTGTTATTCAAGACGTAACCACAGCTGAACAAGTAGAGCATGAAAGAGAACTGATGGCTGGCGCTTTTGAATCAACGCATTTAGGGTTGGTTATCACTGACGTCAAGAGGCGCGTACTATATGCAAATCAAGGGTTTGAAAAACTAACTGGGTACTCTTCGACCGAGGTTAGCGGACGCAATCTTGGACATGTAATGCAAGGCATGAAAACTAACCAAAAGACGGTGAAAAGCATTCGAGAATCATTAAGTCATGCAAAAAAAGTCGACTGCACAATACTCAACTACACAAAAGACAAAACGCCGTACTGGAATCACCTTATTATCACGCCAGTCTTTCGTCACGGTAAATTAGTCAATTATGTTGGTGTCCAACAAGACGTCACTGAAGAAGTCCAAACACGACAAGAGATTGATGATTTGAACAATTCACTTGAACACATTGTTTCTGAACGCACAGAGAAGTTAGAAGAAGCGAATGAAAAACTCAAACGGATCTCGGTAGAAGACCCACTGACGGGCGCACTTAATCGCCGCGCGTTCTACCAAAGTTACAACACCGAGATAAAACGAGCGGGAAGAAGTGGGCAGCCTTTATCAATGGCATTGATGGACTTGGATCATTTTAAAAAGATAAACGACAAATATGGCCATTTAATCGGTGACAAGGTGCTCAAATCGGTTGTTGAAATTATCAATGATAACATGCGTGAAACCGATTACTTGTTCCGCATGGGCGGTGAGGAATTTATCTTGTTGATGAGCAACACTGGCATGGTACAGGCAAAAATAGTGTGCGAGAGGATCCGTACAAGCATTGACGCCCATAAAGTCACCCTAGAAGACGACGTAATCACTGTAACGTTGAGCGTGGGCTTAATATCGCATTACGGCAACATTGGCGTATCTGAAGCGCTTAAATTGGTTGATGAATCAATGTATAGCGCCAAACAGTTGGGACGTAACAACATCGTCTGTCATTCACCTCAGATAAAAGAGCGGTCTTAGCTTCTTTCCATATCTTTAGCAACCAATGACGTAGATCAACAGCTTCGTCAAGCTACCCTGCTATATTGAGTTTTACCTTGCGAACAACTCTTTGTTTAAGGTGAAAAGCATCATGACAAACAATAAAGTGTTGTTAATTCTGAAAACAGTGATGATTGTAGGCATAGTTTTTATAGGCATCGGTGCCTATTGCCATCTATATAGCGAGACAATTCACGCCATGGGCGTCAAAGGCATGATTATCAGCGGGGCTTTTGTCGCCATCGGAATGGCAATGTCGTTACCCACTAAAATGTTTCTCACGTTTATTTGGGTCGAGCATGAGAACAAAAAGCGACACGCTCAGCAAAGCGCTAAAACGTAACCCACCAATGCCCTTTCTATAAGCGTCAAAACGCGACACTGCGGTCACGTTTAACACGTGTTCGACTTGTGTTTTTTTCTCAAGCTCTTTATATTCGATTACCTGCGTATAAAAGAATAACTAAAGTTGCTGCCCTGCGAAAGATGCGCTAACTGCTTTTTCAATCTTCGTATTTAGAAAAAAGCGATTGTTTAGGAATAAATCGTTATGACTATCCGTGTTGGGATCACACACCATACTGCCTATCAATATGACAGGGCGATTAACATGTCACCGCATGTGTTTCGTTTGCGGCCTGCACCTCACTCGCGTACACCAATTGTAAGCCACTCGCTAAAAATTCGGCCTGAAAATCATTTCATCAACTGGCAACAAGACCCTTTTGGCAATTACTTAGCACGCGTTGTCTTTCCAGAGCCTACACGCTCATTTAGCTTTACGGTAGATGTGGTTGCCGATCTGACGGTGATCAACCCTTTTGACTTTTTTCTTGATGAAAGTGTCGAAAAATTTCCCTTTGAATATGACAAGAGAACGCTTCACGATGTGCTGCCCTATCTAGAAAAAATCGAGTTAGGAGAAGACGTCCACAAACTCATTGAGCAGTGCAAACCACAAAAACCCATCCAAACAGTGGACTTTCTCGTCGAAGTTAATCAAGCCATTTACAAGTTAGTAAACTACAACATACGCCTTGATCCTGGCGTACAAACCCCTGATCAGACGTTAAAACTAAAATCAGGTTCGTGTAGAGACTCCTCTTGGTTATTGGTACAAATATTCCGTTATTTAGGGCTAGCCGCCCGGTTTGTATCTGGTTATCTGGTTCAGCTCACACCCGATGTCAAAAACCTCGATGGTCCAAGTGGCCCTGAAGAAGACTTCACCGATCTACATGCATGGTGTGAAGTTTATATCCCAGGTGCTGGCTGGATAGGGCTTGATCCAACGTCAGGACTATTTGCAGGTGAAGGGCATATCCCTCTTGCTTGCACGCCTGAACCTTCTTCTGCTGCCCCGGTTACCGGTGCCATTGATAACTGTGAGTCGACACTCAACTACAGCAATGAAGTGCGTCGCTTACACGAACCACCTCGTGTTACTAAACCCTACACTGAAGCGCAATGGTCAGGTATACAACAACTTGGCGATTCAATTGATAAAACACTGGAGAGGTTGGGTATAGAGCTGACAATGGGCGGAGAACCAACCTTTATCTCTATCGACGACATGGAAAGCGAGCAATGGAATACGGCGGCGGATGGCCCTGAAAAACGCGCGCTTGCTTATAATATCTTCACTCGCATGACAAATGCCTTTACCACTGGCGGCTTTAGTCATTTTGGCCAAGGTAAGTGGTACCCTGGCGAGCCCTTACCACGTTGGCAATATGCCCATTACTGGCGCAAGGACGGAGAAGCGATTTGGGAAAACCTGGATTTGCTGGCCGACCCAACAGACTCTGGCAACTCGACGGTATCCCAAGTATCTGAGCTTGCGAAAGGCCTTGTTGCTCAACTAGGGCTCGATCAATCAGTCATTGTCAATGCTTATGAAGACGTGATTTATCATCTGTGGCAGGAAGGCAGTTTACCTGTTGATATGGATATCGAGCCTGAGCAAGATGCGTTGTTAGATGCAATGTCTCGTCAACAGTTTCTCGCCAAAATGGAGCGCGGTATCGACAAGCCGGTCGGTGTCGTTATCCCCCTTGCATATGACGAACACTATAAGGGATGGCAAAGCAGTCACTGGTCATTTAGACGCAAACACTGCTTTTTAATGCCAGGTGATTCGCCGATGGGCTATCGCTTGCCACTAAAGAGTGTTGGTACGCCTGCATTTTTGCCTGATCGAGACCCATCAGCGATCCCTGAAGCGTTTGCAGCGCTACCGAAAAAACAAAAAGGTTACACTGGCGATAAGACACTGCTTACCGCCATATGCATAGAGATCCGCAATGGCAACATGTGTGTCTTTATGCCGCCGTTGGAGGCGTTTGAGCATTATGCATTGCTTTTAAATGCATTGGAATCTGTTGCAGCAAGCATGCAAACACAACTGGTGATTGAAGGTTACACACCACCTTTTGACTCTCGTGTGGATAAGTTTGCGGTCACACCAGATCCGGGGGTTATAGAAGTAAATATCCATCCAATGTCCAACTGGCGCAGTTTGGTAAATACAGTCACGCAATTGTACGAACTCGCGAGAGAATCTCGTTTGAGCACTGAAAAATTCATGCTCGACGGACGCCATACAGGCACTGGCGGGGGCAATCACGTTACCATGGGAGGAGCCAATGTTCTGAAAAGCCCCTTCATTCGCCGGCCTGACGTGTTGCGAAGCTTTATCACCTTTTGGCAACATCACCCTGGATTATCCTATTTGTTCTCTAGCCTATTTATCGGCCCGACAAGTCAGGCCCCTAGAGTCGATGAAGCAAGAGATGAAAGACTTTACGAACTGGAAATCGCCTTTTCACAAATCCCTACGGGCGAAGTGCAGCAGCCTTGGGTTGCCGATCGCCTACTCAGGCATTTGTTAACTGACCTTACGGGCAATACCCATCGAGCAGAATTCTGTATCGATAAACTCTATAGTCCCGATTCTGCCACCGGACGACTTGGATTGGTCGAATTTAGAGGCTTTGAAATGCCACCCCATGCGCAAATGAGCTTGATGCAGATGCTGTTCTTGCGAACGCTATTAGCGTGGTTCTGGGAAAAACCGTACCATAGAAAACTGAAACGCTGGGGCACAGCGCTGCACGACAAGTTTTTACTGCCCTACTTTGTACAGCAAGATATAAAAGACGTATGCCAGCAGTTGCAGTCGGACGGCTTTGGGATCAAGTTTGACTGGTTCGATCCATTCTTCGAATTTAGATTCCCTCGCGTCGGTCGTCGCCAGATTAGTGAGCTCAAACTGGAGTTGTTTACTGCAATTGAGCCTTGGCATGTGTTAGGCGAAGAAATGTCAACTTCAGGCACATCACGCTTTGTTGATTCTTCACTAGAACGCGTTCAACTTAACGTCAGCAACATAACCGAAGACCGTTATGTCATCAGCTGCAATGGTCGCAAAGTACCACTGACTTATGATCCTACGGGAAGCATTGCCATCGCAGGTATACGCTTTCGCGCATGGCAGCCGCCATCTGCTCTGCATCCCACGATTGGCGTGCATGCTCCGCTGGTATTTGATGTCTACGATAAGTGGAGCGGCCGCTCTATTGGTGGTTTCACCTATCATGTCAGCCATCCTGGTGGCCGTAACTTTACCACCTACCCAATCAACGCATTTGAAGCCGAAGGACGTCGAATCGCGAGATTTTGGGATCACGGACATACGCCACCTAATCTTTTTGTGCCTGCGGATGAAAAGATAGATGATGCTGATATGCGGCAGTGGCAGCGACGACAAGGAAAAGAATTTAAAATCCCGGAAGATGAAGTTGCACATCCAGAGTATCCGTTTACGCTTGATTTAAGAAGGCCACCAAACGCATGAATCAGACGGATAGTTCCGCCCCCAATAACGCAAGTGCCAATAATTGGTTTACACAGTTTTGTGAGTTGAATAGTGCAAATATGCATGCCAATAATGGCATGCAAGAAGCGCTTTATAGCCAACTAAGTAAGCTATCAAATGGCGATCTGCACGCGCGGTCTAATGAAATTATTAGATTGATGCGCAATAACGGTTTCATCGATGGCAGCTACAGCGGCCAGTGGCGTTTAGATCCCATCCCACATTTGTTGGATACATCTCTTTGGCAACGGATATCACAAGGCATCGAACAACGCGTACATATCCTTAACGACGTATTGGGTGATATCGTCAGTGATAAAAACCTCTTATTAAATAACCGTATAAATGGCAAACAGTTATTTGCTCATCCACAATATTTGGGCGAAAGTGATTATCGTCAGTTCCCTGCCTCATTGTTTCTTGTTGCAATGGACATCGGTATCACCGAAGACAATGAGCTTTATGCACTTCAAGACCACTGTCAATTCCCGCGAGGACTGGGCTTACTGCTAGAGAATCGTATTATTTCTCGTCGTGTCATGAGTGAAGAGTTTCGCCAATGTGGTGTTGAACGCATCGCGCATTTTTTTCAACAAGTGAACAATGCAATTAGCGCCCAAACTCAACATGCACCTGATGCTAGAGTCGTCATACTAACGAAAGGACCTACTGACCAATATTATTCGGAGCAGGTCTATCTCGCGACCTATCTTGGGTATACGTTAGTAAAAAGTACAGACCTTACGGTAAGACAGGGATCACTTTGGCTGAAGGCATTAAATGGTCTTAAGAAAGTTGATATTGTGGTGCGCTGGATTGAGGATAATGCACTTGATTCATTGGAACAGTCTGAATACTCAATGTTTGGCATTCCGGGCCTGCTACACGCCATTCGCAGCGGTAATGTAATACTTCTAAACAACTACGGTTGCGGCCTATTGCAAATTCCGGCTATTCAGAACAGGCTCGATGAACTTTCAGAGTCGATTCACGGCCAAGCGCTAATCATTAAACAACCGCTTGCCTATGCTATTCAAGACGTTGATTTATCTAATTTGGATATGCTTGAACTTCGCAGCTATAAGGACCCAAGTTTGCGATTCGACGGCGCGCTTGCAGCCGATAAAATTCATGACGTCATATCGCAACACGATCATGGCAGTCTTTTCTTCAGACAAAAAGTCAGGCTTAAGCAAGTACCATTTTGGAGTAAAGACAACCTAGTACAGATGCCTGTTGTATTTCGCTGTTTTGCGCTTTGTCACCAAGGACAAACTACGGTCTTGCCATCCGCGCTTTGCATTACGGTTGGGGGTAAACGCCGTGGCACAGGCATGCAAATCAAAGATACATGGGTCGCATGCCTAAACCCTGAAACCGTAGAAGAAAAGTTGCGGCTTCCCAAAGTAACGGAAAAGTCCGGTGATATCGCGTTAATGGAAGGGTATATCCCCAGCAGAACGGCGGAAAATCTGTTCAGCTTAGGTGCATCCATTGAACGCACTGAAAATATCTGCCGGTTGCTACGGGTGTTCCTAGACCGTTATACCGAATGGACAATGTATCCGAATTATTTAGCCACCAAAGCACTCGAACAACTTGCCAGAGGCATAGCTGAACAACTGCTGATTGCGCCATTTATCAAGCATCAAAAGAAAGGAAAAACTAACGCGTTATCCAAGGAGTTAGGTTACACCACGATGACGGATAAATCGTTAAGTGGCAGCCTATATAACACTCTATCTTCAGTGTGCTCAATGGCGCGCAACGTGAGAGAACTGCTGTCATACGATAGCCAACGGATACTTGAGCACTTGGAAACCGAGTGGCGTAGGCTTGAAAGAATGCACCCGAGCGCAAGCGTGCATATCATGCAATCGGCGATTGACAGAATAATTTCACTCACCATGGCATTTAGGGGTTCTCTCGCTGATAGCTTATCCAATGCAACAGGCGATTTCATGTTTGATATGGGCATGCGCACTGAGCGTTTACAATGTTTATTTGCCTCATTGGAAACAATGTTAGGTGACGAGCTGGAAGGTGAAGATCAACGTTACGCTCTTGATATCTTGCTGACGAGTCAAGTGAGTTCTGTAACACACCGCCGGCGCTATCGGATGCACCAGAGCGTCTCAACGGGCATTGAGCTGCTCGTGTTGGCGTATGAATATCCACGCTCCATTGCGTTTCAGATTGATCAGCTCATCACATTGACTGCTTTTCTTCCTGACAAGCCTCGCATCGGTAGCCTTGCCAACCTCGATAAACTCCTATTGAAATTCAAAGCAGATTGTCATCTGAGCGATGCCAAAGTCTTAGCCGGCGCTGAATCAGGTAAACGCAGTCACCTACTGAGTTTAATCACGCTGCTTAAAATTGATCTCAAGCATTTTTCTGACTTGTTAAACACACAATTCTTCACCCATACACAAGTGGCAAATAAGCGACCCTGGGCAGTGGTGCCTGCTTCCACTGATGATGAAGATGTGGATACTGACATTGAAGAGCATCGGGATGACGATTCACGGGAGGTGAAATAACGATGAAGTTTAGAATCGAACACAAAACCACCTACAAGTACTCGGAAGATGTCTCACTTACACAAAATCACGCCCGATTGACGCCGCTTAATCTACACAACCAAACGTGTTTCAACACACAACTCATCGTTAAACCCACGCCAGACTATACCGTTCAGGTAAGAGACCGCTTTGCCAATGTAGTGACTGTATTTGAAGTGCCAATGCTGCACAACCTTATGGAAGTCACTGCCATCAGTGAAGTTGAAGTGATCAGTTCTCAGGCACACGATCTTTTTGCAAAGCATATCTCTTGGGAATCTGTGCGAAATGAGTTATCCAATCCATTTGATAATGATTACTTAGACGCACTTCCCTACGTCATTTACACCGCTTTGACGACCCCAACGCAACAGATGATTGACTATGCGCTACTTTCATTTTCGCCTAACCGTTCAATCATTGAGGCTTGCGAAGACTTAATGCATAGGATATATCAGGATTTTTCTTTTGATTCCCACTTCAGCACAATAAATACACCGCTGGGTGATGTTTTTGAGCACAAAAAAGGTGTTTGTCAGGATTTTGCTCATCTCACCATCGCCTGCCTTAGGGGCTTAGGTCTCGCAGCGCGTTATGTCAGTGGATATATAGAAACTATCCCACCACCGGGCCAAGAAAAACTCATTGGTGCAGATGCAAGTCACGCCTGGGTGTCGCTATTTGTGCCCACGATTGGCTGGTTGGATTTTGATCCCACCAACGATATTCAACCGCAGGAACAGCATGTAGTGCTTGCTGTAGGACGCGATTTTTCTGATGTAACACCACTTAAAGGGGTAATGTTTGGAGGGGGATCGCAACAGCTTTCGGTTGCGGTGGATATGACAAGGATCTAGGACGCGTTAAACTTTTCGGAAACAGGATATGCAACGACAAAAGCAAAAACAAAATGTATCGCTTTCTCATTGGGAATCTTATGGTTGTGATGATCTCTATGATGAGTTTGTAGGAGTTAAAGGCAAAGGCAGGCCATTTACAAGAGATTTGATGAATTATCTCGCAAGTTTCACCCGTTCTGAGCTAAACGCCTCTCAAGCAGCAGCGGAAGTGGTTATTAAAGAAATGGGGATCACCTTTACTGTCTATGGTGAAGGCAGTTCAATCGATCGCGCGTGGCCGCTGGACATCATTCCTCGTGTAATTCAACGCAAAGAATGGAATCAAATTGAGGAGGGATTAATTCAGCGTGTTGAAGCCTTAAATTGCTTTATCCATGACATCTACCACGACCAGAAAATCGTGAAGGATAAGGTCTTTCCAGCGGAACTATTGTCTAAATCCGTCAATTTTAGAAAGCAATGTGTTGGGATCGCACCAAAAAACAATGTGTGGGCGCATATCTGCGGCTCAGACTTAGTGCGCGGTGGCGATGGTGTTATGTATGTCTTAGAAGACAATCTGCGCGTCCCGTCTGGCGTATCTTACATGCTCGAAAACCGTTCGGTGATAAAACGCGTGTTTCCTGAGCTTTTTGAACAACTCAATGTTTTGCCCGTCAATGATTATCCTTCGCAACTGTTTGATATGCTCACTGCAATGACACCAAGGCCACAAGATATGCCGGAAGTCGTTGTGCTGACGCCGGGCGTATACAATAGCGCTTATTTTGAACATGCATATCTCGCACAAGAAATGGGTTGTGAGTTGGTTGAAGGGCGCGACCTTACCGTTGAGAAAGACGATTGCGTTTATATGAAGACCATAAACGGTCCAAAGCGAATAGACGTTATCTATCGAAGAATTGACGATATGTTTTTGGACCCTGAAGCATTCCATCCAGATTCTATGTTAGGTGTTCCTGGATTGCTACGAGCCTGGTCAAAAGGAAAAGTCGCTCTGGTTAATTCGCCAGGCGCAGGTGTCGCAGATGACAAAGTTGTCTATACCTATGTCCCGGACATGATTAAGTATTATCTCAATGAAGAGATAAAGTTACCCAACGTACCAACTTATCGCTGTTATCAATCATCCGATTTGTCCTATGTGTGCGACAACATCAGCGAACTCGTTATAAAACCCGCCAATGAATCAGGTGGTTATGGGTTATTGATTGGCCCTAAATCAACCAAAAAGCAACAACAGGAGACGTTAGCGCAAGTCAAAGCCGACCCGCGCAACTGGATTGCACAACCTACGCTAAGCTTATCCACTGTACCCACATTAACGGATGAAGGGATCGCACCGAGGCATGTCGACTTACGGCCATTTGTTTTATCCAGCGGTGAATCGACCTATGTTACCACAGGTGGGTTAACCAGAGTGGCGATGGTAAAGGGTTCACTCGTGGTGAATTCTTCTCAAGGCGGTGGTAGTAAAGACACCTGGATTGCAGAATGATTTGGTTTAACAAAGGGAGCATATAATGTTATCAAGAGTCGCTGAAACCCTCTATTGGACTGCCAGGTATATCGAACGCGCCGACAACATTGCTCGGTTGGTCAATGTTAACAACCTGCTGCTGATGGATTTGCCGAAAGGCATTTCATCGCGTTGGGAGCCTGTGCTCGATATTATTGGCAGCCGCGATGATTTTTCAAAACACTTTCAGGAAGCGTCTGAAAAAAAC
>JBCDMA010000092.1:0-12532 GCA_038744645.1 Pseudomonadota bacterium
CGGCGTCAGAATTGCTCGCAAACACATAAACTGGTACCTGCAACGCCTTCCCAATGGTGCAGAATTTAAACGAAAATTCAATGTATTAGATTCTCAATCACTTCAGATTGAGCTGATGCATGAGTATTTTTACACACAAGAAGAAACAGGCTATTCATCGGTAGCTTAAAAGTAAAACAATAAGAGAGATGTACATATGTTCGATCAAAACCTCACTTCCCCATTTACAACAATTGTTCCCTCGTCGACACAAACAAACAGCCAAAAACCACTTCGTCAGTCTGTAAAACAGGCAGTGAACAAGTATTTAAAAGACGGTGACAACAATAATATTGATAATCTTTATGAACTCGTCCTCGCTGAGGTTGAAGCCCCGCTGCTCGAAGAAGTCATGACACACACCAGAGGGAATCAAACAAAAGCAGCGAATTTGATGGGAATCAATCGCGGCACCTTGCGCAAGAAGCTTAAGATGTACGGACTTGGATAAGGTTTTTTCCTACCTCAAACAATCCGATTAGATATAAACGAAACTATAGGCGCTTCATTAAATGACGAAAGGTTCAAGGATAAGACGAGCATTACTCAGTGTCTCCGATAAAACTAGCATTGTTGAATTAGCTACATTTTTGCATGCAAACAATGTCGAAATTCTCTCTACCGGTGGCACCGCTGCGACGTTAAGGTCAGAAGGCATTGATGTAATTGATGTCAGTGACGTGACTGGCCATCCAGAGATTATGGACGGGCGCGTGAAAACACTTCACCCCAAGATCCACGGTGGCATTCTTGGACGGCGCGATGTTGATAAAAACACAATGGAAAAACACGAGATCACGCCCATTGATTTAGTCGTTGTCAATCTCTATCCATTCGCCAAAACGGCAGCCAACCTAGACGCGAGCATGGAAGATCTTATAGAAAACATTGATATTGGCGGCCCGGCGATGATCAGAGCAGCGGCCAAGAATCATCGAGACGTTGGCATTGTTGTTAGCCCAGATGACTATCAGGATGTCATCGATTCCCTATCTCAAAATGACTTTATGCTTTCATCTGACATGAGGTTTAGCCTTGCAGTGAAGGCTTTCGAGCACACAGCTGAGTACGACGGAATGATCGCCAATCACTTTGGGAAGTACTTTTCTGATGACAAGACGCCATCAGAAGACATATGCATACAAACGCAGTTTCCCCGTAAAATCAACATTCAGATGACCAAAAAACAATCGTTAAGGTATGGTGAAAACTCCCATCAAGATGCTGCATTTTATGTTGAAAACTCTTTAGAAGAAGCATCTATCGCCACCGCCGTTCAGCATCAAGGTAAAACCCTTTCATACAATAATATTGCCGATACTGATGCTGCGCTTGAATGTGTAAAAGAATTTGATGCGCCCGCATGTGTTATTGTCAAACACGCCAACCCGTGTGGTGTTGCCGTTGCTGATAACTTGTCTGATGCTTATAAAAAAGCGTTTAAAACAGATCCTAATTCAGCCTTTGGCGGCATTATTGCGTTCAACGGAACACTTGATGCAGGGCTCGTAGAAAACATTATTCAGAATCAATTTGTTGAAGTAATAATTGCGCCAGAAGTGACCACTGAAGCCATTAAGCGCTGCAAAGAAAAACACAACGTCAGGCTTCTATCCTGCGGTGATTGGAAAGGTCAAGTGACGCAGGAATTTGACTACAAACGCGTCAATGGTGGGATGTTGCTGCAAGAGCGTGATTTTGGCAGCGTTGAAACAGACAACATTAAAGTGGTATCTGAAAAGAGTCCGACAGAGCAGCAACTCACCGATCTCATGTTTTGTTGGAAAGTTGCAAAATACGTTAAGTCAAATGCCATTGTCTATGCTAAAGACGGCATGACTGTTGGTGTTGGTGCAGGTCAAATGAGTCGTGTTTACTCAGCTAAGATTGCATCTATCAAAGCTGAAGATGAAGGCCTTGATGTGCATGGTTCTGTGATGGCTTCAGATGCATTTTTCCCATTTAGAGACGGTATTGACGCAGCGGCAAAGGCTGGTATTAGCGCAATTATCCAGCCCGGTGGTTCCATGCGAGACCAGGAAGTCATAGATGCCGCGAATGAACATGGCATAGCCATGGTGTTTACCGGCATGAGACATTTCAAACATTGATTTAGTGAGGCGAATACTCAAATGAAAGTGATGGTTATTGGAAGTGGCGGCAGAGAACATGCGCTGGCATACAGGCTCGCTCAATCGGAAAAAGTCACCGACGTCTATGTTGCATTTGGAAATGCGGGTATTGATCTCGAATCCGATGAAAAAATCAAACGCCTGCGAATCTATGAGTACGATCACGAATCACTGTGCAACAACGCGATTAACATGCAAGTAGACTTGACAGTTGTGGGGCCTGAAGTGCCTCTCAGCGAAGGTATCGTCGACTACTTCGAAGCGAAAGGGCTAAATATCTTTGGCCCGTCTAAACTGGCCAGCCAGCTCGAATCTTCCAAATCCTTTTGCAAAGACTTCCTGAAAAAATACAACATCCCAACAGCTGAATACGAAACGTTTGAAGATGAATCCGCAGCCGTTGAATACGTTAAAAACCAAGGCGTCCCAATCGTTATTAAAGCCGATGGTCTCGCTGCCGGAAAGGGTGTCGTTGTTGCTGAAACTGAAGAAGATGCATTAGATGCGATCTCTGATATGTTGTCTGGAAACAAGTTTGGCGAAGCTGGGCACAAGGTGGTGATAGAGGAGTTTTTACAAGGCGAAGAAGCGAGTTACATTGTGTTATGCGATGGTGAAAATGTCCTACCTCTTGCGACATCACAGGATCACAAACGCGTTTACAACGGTGATAAAGGCCCGAACACTGGTGGTATGGGCGCATATTCTCCTGCACCTGTCGTGACGGCTGACATAGATAGCAAAATAATGAACGATGTCATCTTACCCACAATGAAAGGTATGGCGTCGGAAGGCATGCCATACAAAGGGTTTCTCTATGCCGGGTTAATGATTGATTCTGACGGTAACCCTAAAGTTATTGAATACAATTGTCGCTGTGGCGATCCAGAAACGCAGCCCATCATGTTGAGAATGCAGTCAGATCTGACAGAGCTGTGTTTGGCAGCATGCAATGGTCAGTTGGATCAACACACCATTGCTTTTGATCCCAGACCCGCAGTAGGGGTCGTACTCGCGTCCGGTGGTTATCCTCACAACTATGGTGATGGCAAAGAAATTACCGGTCTTGATGAAGTCGATGAAACCTACACCAAAGTCTTTCACGCAGGCACCCTGCTTCAGGATGATAAACTGGTGACAAAAGGCGGTCGAGTGCTCTGTGTAACAAGCTTAGGCGATACGGTTGCCGAAGCACAAAAAAGAGCGTACGAAGAGGTAGCTAAAATTTCATGGCATAGGATGTATTGCCGCACGGACATAGGATATCGCGCTATAATTAGAGAAAGAGCAAGAGAAAGCGCGCGAGAAAAAGAGTGAGAATAAAGGCGAGAAAATAACGTCGACTAGCACGCTAATAACTTGACCATTTCGATATCTAAACGTATAACCGTTTAAAAGCTAACTTTGAGATGCTATGTCGATAAAACATCCAATTATAGCCATTACTGGTTCTTCGGGGGCCGGTACAACGACAACAACCAATGCTATCAGACACATATTTAGGACACTGAACATCCATGCGGCCAGCATTGGTGGCGACAGTTTCCATAGATTTACCCGACCTGAAATGGAAGTTGAAATACGCAAAGCGCAGGAACAGGGAAAACACATCAGTTATTTCGGTCCCAGAGCCAACGATTTCGACTCACTGGAAAAGCTATTCGAACAATACTCAAAATCTGGCGCTGGACAATTCAGACAGTATTTGCATACATTTGATGAGGCGGTGCCTTTTAATCAAATGCCCGGCACCTTTACACCGTGGCAGGATTTACCAGAAAAAACCGACCTACTATTTTATGAAGGCCTTCACGGTGGCATCAAGACAGAGACAAATGATGTTGCTTCGTATGTCGACCTTTTGGTCGGTATGGTACCAATCGTAAATCTTGAATGGATACAGAAAATTGTGCGTGATACGACCGATAGAGGACATTCAAGAGACGCAGTAATGAGCAGTATTGTCCGTTCGCTCGATGACTATTTCATGTACATCACGCCTCAGTTTTCTCGCACACATGTCAATTTTCAACGCGTACCTACTGTGGATACGTCCAACCCATTCAGCGCACGAGAGATTCCTTCGCAAGATGAAAGCTTTGTTGTTGTGAGGTTTCGCAGGGAAATGACTAACGTTGATTTTCCGTTCTTATTACAGATGATCGAGGGTTCATTTATGTCTCGGATCAATACGATTGTCGTGCCCGGCGGAAAAATGGGATTGGCGATGGAGCTGATCTTGACACCGCTCATCGAAGAAATCATGGCGAAGAAAGCACGCGCTGGCGTCCAGCTCGACTGGATTGCTGACAACGAGTGATGTTTTGCTATAAGTAATTAAACACCAAGTGAACGTAAGAAATAATAAATCAAACTATGAGACAAGAAACGACAAAAATACTGGTTGTTGATGATGATATGCGTTTGCGGTCATTGCTCGAGCGTTATTTGCAAGAACAAGGGTTTAACGTTAGAAGTGTGGCCAATAGTGAACAAATGGACAGACTGCTTGCACGAGAAAACTTTCACTTATTGGTTTTAGATTTAATGTTACCTGATGAAGACGGTTTGTCCATTTGCCGCAGATTGCGCCAACAAGAAAATGAAATCCCAATCGTTATGCTTACTGCAAAAGGCGATGAAGTTGATAGGATCATTGGGCTTGAGATGGGTGCGGATGATTACTTACCAAAACCCTTTAATCCAAGAGAGTTACTGGCTCGGATAAAAGCAGTGTTGCGTAGGAAGACAAGTGAAGCACCAGGGGCGCCTTCGCAAGCTGAACAGACAGTAAAGTTTGGAAAATTCAGTTTGAACCTGGCGACACGAGAAATGCTCAATGAAGATCAGCCGATGTCTCTGACCAGCGGCGAATTTGCCGTACTCAAATCGTTAGTGACACACCCTCGAGAGCCACTATCGAGAGACAAGTTAATGAATTTGGCAAGGGGGAGAGATTATAGTGCGCTTGAGAGAAGTATCGATGTTCAAGTTTCTCGATTGCGCCGAATGCTAGAAGAAGATCCAGCGAATCCGCGATACATTCAAACCGTATGGGGACTTGGATACGTCTTTGTACCCGATGGCGGTACACCGGGCTAGCCTCTAATGAAAGCGCGCAAGTTATGATACTATGCAAGCAATAGCCTCATACTATGCGGCTATCAGTTAAAAGCACGTTTGCACAAACAGCGCTCCTGATTGGGGGTTTATTATTACTTAATCAGTTGGTGTCTTACCTTTCAGTTACCTACTACTTCATCAACCCCAGTTACAATCAAATCAATGACTTAGTTGCTAATCAAATAAAGATTTTGCTCATTAACGGAAAAGAGACCCTCTCTGAAAACGAAAAGAAGCGTCTTAATGAACAATCCGGCATAAACTTCTATGATAAAAAGGCGGCAATGCACGCCGGCTTGAGCAACGCCACTTATTATGACTATATGTCACAAGAAGTATCCCAACGCCTTTCCAAAGACATAGAGATACGTGTTGATCCAGGAAAGCAATACATTATTTGGATCAAGCCCTACCGCGATGAAGAATTCTGGTTAAGTTTTCCCGTTGAAGGCATTGCTCAAACAAATATTTCTCCATTGGGAATGTATTTTACTATTATCGGTATGCTTAGCGTGGCAGGCGGCTGGATTTTTGTAAGGCGCCTTAACCGTCCTCTTTTTAGATTGCAACGTGCAGCAGTTGATGTCGGCGATGGAAAGTTCCCAGAACCGCTTCCTCTAAAAGGCAGCAGTGAGATGATTGAAGTGACTCAAGCATTCAACAAAATGTCTAATAATATTAAGCAATTGGAAGCTGATAGGAACCTAATGACAGCAGGTATTTCGCATGACCTAAGAACGCCGCTAACGCGAATTAGACTTTCCAGTGAAATGCTTCCTGACGAGCAAGGCTGGATTAAAGAGGGCATTGAAAGCGATATTGAAGATATGAACGCGATCATTGACCAGTTTATCGATTATGTGAAATCCGACAGCAGTGAAAAACTGACAATCGTAGATATGCGCGAGCTTATAAACGAAACAACTCGTCAACGAAAACTCGATAAAGACCACAAGATCACACTTGATTTAGCCAGCACACCGATGGTTAAAATTCGCAGAGTTGGCATTAAACGGGTATTGGAAAACCTGATTGAAAATGCGTTTCGATATGGAAGCTCAGAAATTGTAATTAAAACGCGGTATATCGAGAAGACAAACTTACTTCAGGTTATCGTTCGCGATTTCGGTGAAGGCATAGCGCAAGATAAGCTGCTGGAGCTTTTCTTTCCTTTTCAACAAGGAGACAAAGCAAGAGGTAGCCAGGGATCTGGATTGGGTCTAGCTATTATTAAACGCATTGTTGAAAGTCACGGTGGCGAAGTGGAGTTCAGTAACCATCCAGAAGGGGGATTACAAGCAGGATTTAGCCTTCCATGTTTTGCTCCTGCGAATCATCAAAAAAGCTTCTAACTACACTTATGTGCTTTAGTGTGTCTTTAAATCATCCCCGCTTAGGAAACTGTATTTTCCCGACATGATGTTTTTGATATCCACTTCGTCAAACTCATACACAGCATCACAATAATGGCAGTCCATTTTGACGACACCGTCTTCTTTCAAGATGGTTTCAAGTTGCTTTTTATCAACATGTTGCAGTGCTTGTGCTGTCCTTGCCAGGGAACAGTCACAGGCATATTCAACCGCATTGACGTCTAAAATTCTCACACTGTCTTGATGAAATAGACGAAACAGCAAAGCTTCATTGGAAAGGGTAAGAATCTCTTCGAGTTGCGTTGTTTCGGCGAGCATATCAAGGTGATTCATCGACTCAACTTCGTTTTGCATGCTCGTTTCACTCGTCGTCGGGATGACTTGTAAAAATAGCCCGCCGCTGCCGAGGGCTTTCGTATCTGTGGACTTGCCGCAGAATAAATACAGCTTGGTGGGTAATTGCTCTGATTGATCAAAATAATGCTCGATGCATTGCGCAAGTGTTGGTTTGTCTAGCGAAATGATCCCTTGGTATCGTTCTCCTTGTTCTGGCGATATGGTGATGACTAAGTAGCCTTTTTCGAATAGATCGGTGAATGTTGCATCACTAAGTTCGACGTTTTCTTCATAGCGCACAACGGATTTAAGCGTTTGCATATGCGTAGAGTGCACAACAGCGTATTTGACGATGCCTTGACTTTGAATCTGCAGTGAGACCTCGCCCTTGAACTTCAATACCGCTGTGAGCAAACTCGTCGCGGCCAGCATCTCCCCAACCAGTTGTTCTATGCACGCAGGGTAGTGTCTGTTATCGACGGCGCCGATAACAGTCTGATCAAGTTGGACCAGCTCGCCTCGTACATCGTGTTCATCGAACATAAACCGAGTCAATTGATCTTTCATTTCGTTTCCTGTTGCTTAACTTGGATAAGTTGTCTTCGTTGCTTCTTATCGGGTTTTTGAAGGGGTTTCGGGTTGTGAAACGCACTGAGCTGCCTGGCTTGCTTGTTTTTATCCCGCAACGCAATACTTTCTTCCGTTTCACTGTATAAGGTCTGCGCTATTGCTGCTTTTTGTCTTTGTTCAGATAGCACTTCAATCACCACGGTTTTTGTATCGAATCCCGCAGGGATAAGCACGAGTGCCCCTTTTTCTATGATTTTACTGGGTTTGGTCCGTTGTCCGTTGTACTTAACTTTGCCTGCCTGTATCCAGTCGCGCGCTATTGTCCTTGTTTTACAGAAGCGCGCGGCCCAAATCCATTTGTCTAATCGGATTTGTGTATCACCGGAAGGGCGAGATGTTTTGCTAGATTGTCCAGACAAAAGCGTCTCCTGAAATGTTAAAGTTTAATCACAATTGTATCAAAGCTATTGTTCAGCGCATCTTGAGCCGATATCATTGTAGGGTTAACAAGTAAACTCTTGAAGGTGCAACAATCAGTAGCCAAATTTTTGAGCAAACACAACAGTTTTATAAACGTCACGATAGTAAATTGCTTCTCATTGTAACCGTACTACTGGTGCTCTACCTAATTTCCATTATTGCTAAATTTGCATGGCAGTTTTTTCCAGAGGAACAAAATCGTCTTTCCTCTGGCAGTGCGGCTGTGTCCGCTTTTGAGAGTGAGAATAGGGACAATGGGCTAGAAACCAACCTTGACGCATTGCTCAATCTCAATCTATTTGGTGCCATTGAACAAGCGCCGCCAGAACCCGTCGAAGAAGATATCACTGATGCGCCCGAAACGAGTTTAAACATGTTACTCTCCGGGGTTGTTGCAAGCACTGAAAAAGACAAAGGGGCTGCGGTTATCGCGTTTCGAAACATTCAAGGCAGTTATAGTGTCGGCGATCAGATTGAAGGAACATCGGTTACCTTGGAACAAATTTATTTTGATAGAGTCATTATAAAGAATCGCGCAGTAAGAGAAACACTGATGCTTGAAGGTGTGGATTTTGAAGAAGCAAATCGGTCGCGCGCGCGTGATCGACAGCCTGTACCAACGTCGCAAAATCGCAACGCAGAAAATCGCAACGCGCAAGTTCGCGCACGAGAAGTAAAGGCACAAATACTGCAACAGCCAGAGTCATTTACCGATTTTATTCGGATGGCGCCCACGCAAAACGAAACTGGACTTGTTGGTTATCGCTTAACAGCAGGCAACAAATATCCTGAGCTTTTTACGACACTTGGCCTACAAAATGGTGATATTGCAACTATGCTCAATGGGCTAGATCTCACCAATCCGCAGGAGGCTTTAGAAGCGGTATCACTCTTGCAATCGGAAGAAGAACTTACTATCGAAATTATCAGGGACGACGAATTGGTCTCTGTATTAGTTGAGATCCCGCAAGGTTAAATTGGATTTGTATTGAAAGACCTAATGAAAAAAATAAAATTCCGCAAACTTTTTACTGTGATAGCAGCAACATCCCTTTTGCTAGCAAACGCAAATTTCTCACATGCTGCTGGTTTGAAGCCTCAGTTTAAAGACACAGAGATCACTGAATTTATTAATACGGTTGGTATTACGCTTAAGAAAACCATCATCGTAGATCCCAACGTACGCGGCAAGATATCCGTGCGTAGTCAGGACGAAATGACCGAAGAGCAGTACTACCAATTCTTTTTGAATGTACTGCAAGTGTATGATTACGCAGTGGTTGAAATGCCAAATGGCATCCTTAAGGTCGTTCGCTCCAAAGACGCAAAAGCATCTAATATTCCTGTCGTAGAAGGAACAAACTTCAACGGTGATGAAATGATAACGCGCGTAATACCTGTGTATAACGTACCCGTGAGAGAGTTGGCACCGATATTACGACAGCTGAACGATCAAACCGGTGGCGGTAACGTAGTCGCGCATGAACCCTCTAACGTGATGATGCTTACGGGTCGCGCGGCAGTGGTTAATCGATTAGCAGAAATCATCGAACGCGTTGACAAGGCGGGTGATGAAGAGGTTGAGGTAGTCAAGCTTCAATTTGCGTCTGCGTCAGAGATGGTTAGGATCATTGATAGTATCAATCAAGACCAAAATCGTCAGCAAGGTGGTGGCAAGGCGTCTCCGCGTTTGGTTGCCGATGATCGAACTAATAGCGTTATCGTCAGTGGTGATGTCAAAGCTCGGCAGCGCTTGATCAATCTTATACAGCGCATGGATCAGGAATTAGAGACAAGCGGTAATACGCGTGTAATTTATCTTAACTACGCCAATGCAGAAGATTTAGTGAACGTTTTACAAGGTGTCAGTGCGACCATTCAAGCGGAAGCACAGCAAGGCGGTGGAGCGAGTCAAGCGCGAGGCGGCGATAGAGACGTCAGTATTGATGCTCATGAAGACAGTAACTCCCTGGTCATCACCGCAGAGCCTGACATGATGCGCTCGCTAGAAGAAGTCATTCGACAACTCGATATCAGACGTGCTCAGGTCCAGGTTGAAGCTATTATCGTTGAGGTCTTTGAAGGCGATGGAGTACAACTCGGTGTGCAATTTGTCTCTGAGGACGGCGGTGGAACCCAGTTCACCAACGGTGTAGTTCCTATTGGTTCATTAGGCGTTGCGTTGGAGGAAGCAAGAGACACTGAAGTTCAAAGAACAACAGTTACCGCCAATGGCGAAGTTGTGGAGTCGACTGACACCATTGAAGGTGATCTCACGCCACTGGCGTCACTTTTAGGTGGTGCCAGCGGATTGATAGCGGGTGTTGTTGAAAATGGTTGGGGTGCCGTGATCCAAGCAGTAAGCAGTGATACCAATTCGAACGTCTTAGCCACACCACACTTAACAACAATGGACAATGAAGAGGCGTTTTTCATCGTCGGACAAGAAGTCCCCATTATCACAGGCACCAGCACGGGTTCTAACAACAGTAACCCCTTTCAGACAGTCGATCGGCAGGAGGTTGGTATAAGGCTTCAGGTAACGCCTCAGATAAATGAAGGCGATGCCGTACAAATGACCATTGAGCAAGAGGTATCCAGTGTCAGTGGTGCAACCGCAGTAGATATTTCGATAAACAAGCGCGAAATTAGAACAACAGTTATTGTCGATGATGGCGGAACCATCGTGCTAGGTGGCTTAATTGACGAAGATGTGCAGGAAAGCGTGCAAAAAATACCGCTTCTAGGCGATATCCCTTTCGTTGGTAACTTGTTCAAATCAACGTCTACCACCAAGCAAAAAAGAAATCTTATGGTGTTCATTCGGCCGACTATTGTCAGAGATTCTGCAACGATGAATGAAATTAGCCATCGCAAGTACAATTACATTCGTGCCCAACAATTGCTGCGGCAAGAGGATGGCATTTCGCTCATGCCGTTTCAATCAATACCCAGTCTTCCCGAGTGGAATGATAAGTTAGTCCTTCCGCCGACGTTTGAAGAATACCTGTTAGATACGAACAGAGAAGAGTAGCCAATGGCAGATTTGCAAACTGAAAATAGCGCGGACACTTCTGAAGCACTTTTGCCTGGTGACTCACTCTCACTGGCCGAGGGGCTAGATAATACAGAATATAGCGTCTCATTATTGCCGTTTGCATTTGCCAAGAGTAATAAGGTTGTCGCTGAAACCGTTGATAACGACACAAAAGTGTATTGTACTGATAGCACTACGATTAATGATCTAAATGAAGTTCGACGGTTCTTGCGCAAGCCGTTTGACTTGACTCAGGTGGATGAAGAAACCTTTGAGCTGCACCTAACTAGGATCTATCAGCGCGATTCCTCAGAAGCAAAACAGTTGATGGAAGATCTCGGTAATGAGAGTGACTTGTTTTCGTTGGCGGAAGAGTTGCCTGATACTGAAGATTTGCTCGATAATGATGATGATGCACCGATCATCAAATTGATCAACGCCATGCTCGGAGAAGCCATAAAAGAGGGCGCCTCTGACATACACATAGAGACGTTTGAAAATCAACTGGTCGTGCGTTTTCGAATTGACGGGGTATTGCGGGAGATATTAAGACCCAATCGTAAAATGTCGTCCATGCTAGTATCGCGAATCAAAGTCATGGCAAAACTCGATATCGCTGAAAAACGCATTCCGCAAGACGGCCGAATCAGTTTACGCATTGGTGGACGTGCGGTTGATGTGCGCGTGTCAACCATGCCATCATCGCACGGAGAGCGAGTGGTATTGCGCCTTCTGGATAAAAACAATGCCAGATTAAATCTTCAAGACCTAGGGATGACGGATATCAACCGCGAGCACTTCGCAGATCTGATCCGTAAACCGCATGGCATCATTTTGGTTACTGGTCCCACAGGTTCTGGTAAAAGTACAACGCTTTATGCAGGCCTCAGTGAAATCAACAGCAAAGATCGCAACATATTGACCGTTGAAGACCCCATTGAATTTGATATTGCAGGCATCGGCCAAACGCAGGTGAACCCAAGGGTTGATATGACCTTTGCAAGAGGCTTGCGCGCCATCTTAAGACAAGACCCTGATGTTGTCATGGTGGGTGAGATCCGTGATATTGAAACCGCACAAATCTCTGTGCAAGCAAGTTTGACAGGACATTTGGTGCTTTCGACATTGCATACCAATACAGCAGCGGGCGCCATCACCCGCTTGCAAGACATGGGGATTGAGCCTTTTTTGCTGTCTTCCAGTCTGCTAGCTGTGATGTCACAAAGATTGGTGCGGACTTTATGCCCGAAGTGTAAAACCCCTCAAACACCCACCGCGCAAGAATTAGAAATCTTGGGCGACGAACACAAAGCATCGACCATTTATCTACCTGCGGGCTGTAAAGAGTGTAACTTCACAGGGTACAGAGGACGGACCGGTATCCATGAGATGCTCATCGTCGATGAAAAAGTGCGAGAGATGATGCACGACAGTTTGGGCGA
>JBCDMA010000093.1:0-12514 GCA_038744645.1 Pseudomonadota bacterium
CATTGCACTTCCTTGACGGCAGAAGGACAATAGCGACTGCGAGTCTATACCATGTTTCATCAAAATATCATTTTACGTATTTATAATTGGGCATGAATTTGAATGTCAGTCGAACTGAAAGTCGAACTGAAAGTTTTCAGTTCGACGGATCAAAAATGGCTTGCCAAATAGTAAAGATAAATATTAATTATACGACTTTGATAGTTATTCATTGTTTTGATATCGGTAAAATCGTATGATTCCATTGAGATTTAAGTGCCACTAGGAAACGTCATGAATTTGAAAGAGCAACTGAAAACTTACAGCATTAACACAGATCAGGAAATTGTTCATAACCCTTCATATGACACATTGTATGAAGAATCAATGGCAGGCACGTTAGAGGGCTATGAAAAGGGAAAACTCACTGATTCAGGTGCTGTCTGCGTGCATACAGGTAAGTTCACTGGGCGCTCTCCGAAAGACAAATACATTGTCAAGGACGATACGACAAAAGACACGATTTGGTGGGCGGACCAAGGCAAAAATGATAACAAGGCCATCGATAATGGCGTGTGGCAGGAGCTAAAAGACCTTGTCACCACCCAACTTTCCAACAAACGACTTTTTGTTGTCGACGCTTTTTGTGGCGCGAACGAAAACACGCGTTTGAAAGTAAGATTCATCACTGAAGTGGCGTGGCAGGCACACTTCGTTACTAACATGTTTATCCGCCCGTCAGCTGACGAACTAACTGATTTTGAACCTGACTTCATCGTTATGAACGGCGCTAAAACCGTCAACCCTAATTGGGAGCAGCAAGGACTCAATTCTGAAAACTTTGTTGCATTTAACCTAACCGAAAAAATACAGCTCATTGGCGGTACTTGGTATGGCGGCGAAATGAAAAAAGGTATGTTCTCTATAATGAACTACTACCTACCGCTTCAAGGCATCGCTTCTATGCACTGTAGTGCTAATGTGGGTGCAGACGGTGATGTAGCAGTATTTTTTGGACTGTCTGGAACAGGTAAAACAACATTATCAACAGATCCTAAGCGCCAACTTATCGGTGATGATGAACACGGTTGGGATAATGAAGGCGTGTTTAATTTCGAAGGTGGTTGTTATGCGAAGACAATCAACTTGAGCCAGGAAAATGAACCTGACATTTATCAAGCGATAAAGCGTGATGCATTGTTGGAGAATGTTGTTGTTGATGACGATGGTGTCATTGATTACGACGACAACTCTATCACTGAAAACACGCGCGTATCATATCCAATTTATCACATTGACAATATTGTTAAGCCGGTTTCTAAAGCAGGACATGCCACCAAGGTTATTTTCCTGACAGCAGATGCATTTGGCGTATTACCAGCAGTATCTAAACTCACACCTGAACAAGCACAATATTATCTACTCAGCGGATTTACCGCTAAGCTAGCAGGAACTGAGAGAGGGATTACTGAACCTACACCTACCTTTTCTAGTTGTTTTGGCGCAGCCTTTTTAACGTTGCATCCAACGACTTATGCAAAAGTACTAGAGCAACGAATGACAGCGGTTAATGCGCAAGCATACCTCGTAAACACCGGATGGAACGGCACTGGAAACAGGATCTCCATCAAAGCAACACGTGCGATCATTGACGCTATTTTGGACGGCAGCATCGAAAACAGCACCATGGAATCGCTTCCGATTTTTGATCTGCAAATTCCAACAGCGCTTCACGATGTTGAAAGCGATCTTCTCGACCCTCGAAAGAGCTATGTTGAGCAGGATATTTGGTACGAAAAAGCAGAAGATCTTGCCGGTCGTTTTGTTGACAACTTTGACAAGTTCACTGACACGCCAAGCGGACAAGTACTGGTTGCTGCAGGGCCTAAACTGCCCGTTGTATAGACAAATAATTAACTTAAAAAAAGCGCTTCTAAAGCGCTTTTTTTGTGGGCGCCACTGCATTTGCAAAGATTAATCCTGCGACTAACGACATAAGAATGAGAAATATCTCTGGTCCTACGTGCTCTGCCGGCAAAAAATCGGTACCGGAAATATAGGCGTTTAACCCTATATACGTCTTAGAGCCAGGTACCAAGACTATCAATCCATGCAAAGCAAAAATGGTTGAAGGCTTTTTTGATATTCTTGTCAGAAGATTTGCATACACGCCTAAAACAAACGCACCAACAAATGCACCAAGTCCCTGCTCCAAATAAGCTGAACTCAATTTAGTTGCCGCAAACGCAATAAAAGTCGCACTTATCGCATAAGGCACGTCTTGGAATCTCGTTTTAAAAACCGTAATTAGCCCTAGACTGAGCGCCAACACACTTATCCACTGAATGAATTCAGGCAGTTTTATAACATCTGCAACATAAAACTCACCGTAGATGGAAATAGCTAAATAAATCCCAATAAAGGCACCAAAATACAACTTGAATAGCTGCATCACTGCATCCATTACGCGAGCTGTGCCAGACACAAGATTTCGCGACGACAATTCCGCCAAACCCATTGTTAGAGACAATCCAGGTACCAATATGATTAAGGAAGACAAGATAACTAACCAAACGTTTAAGCCATTAAAAAAATAATGTGAAAACACACTGGCAAAAAAAGCAACTGAAAAAGATGCTACAGGCTCTAACATCAAGTTAACGCGTTTGCTTTTTTCAGCAAAAAAGGTCCAAAGATAAACCAATGCACCCAATAGGGCTGAAATAACAATTTCACGCGCGCCCGCTCCCATCAATGCAGCAAAAGCACCTGTTGACATCGCAAAACCGCATGCAGTAAAGGAACGATTGTAAGGACTGGTTAAGTCATCTATTCGCTCAAGTTCGCGTTCTGCTTGAGACAAAGATAACTCTCCAGCCAACAATTTCATCGCGAGTGCATCTGCGCAAGCAAGTGAATTTAAATCAATGTCACCGGGCGCTAACCTTGCGGCATGCGTGTACTCTTCTTCATGATTATCTGACCAAATAACGAATATGATTGACGTAGGTGTAGAATTGAATGACGCCCTTAAATCCAAGTATTCAGCAACGTCAGCTAAATATGCCTCTAACCGAAATGCAGGCGTACCATACCTATGCAACATCTTGCCAAGTTTTACAATAAATCTGCGTTTTTGTTTAAACTCTTCAGTATCCATGGGTCTCGCCAGTTCCATCGCTAAAAAGTGCTCGATAGTATTCATTCTGCGTGTTTCTCTCAACCCATTTTTATTACATATTTTGATTAGTTTTTTTAATGTGAATATATGATCGCAAAACCACAAATATGACTGATATCAATGAAGTCATCGTTTTTTATCTATTCGTAATTGTAAAAGTGGTATGTTCACGCTACTCAAGATGCTGAATAGTCGCACGCTACTCACAATGCTTTGATTCCTATAAACATAGAAAACGCATCGAGTGCGTCTCTAAACCTAGGAGAATTGGTTTGGGCACAAAGGTAACGAAAGACCGGTTTACGTCTCAAGATTTTGTGACGTTTAAACAACGGCTCAATCATCAGCTTTATCGACTCAAGGACGTATTGAATCAAAAGGGTTTCTCAAATGGTGACGCATCATTCGGCGCAGAGCTCGAACTGTATTTGTTTGACAAGTCGTATGAACCAAGCAGCACAAGTGAAGCCGTGCTCAAACATCTAGATCCAGACATATTCACAGAAGAAATCAATCAATACAATCTGGAAATCAATTTACCGCCCGAGTCAGCGCTTGACACACCCTTCACCAAAATGCATAACAGTCTTCTTGCGCACTGGGCTACCTTAGCAAACGAAGGTCGCAAGAATGCGAGTCAACTTGCAGCCATTGGTATCTTGCCTACACTCAAAAAAAAGCATCTGACATTAGCACACATGACTAAGATGCCTCGATATAGCGCTCTCAATAATGAGCTATCAAAACATCACGCACATTCTTTTAAGGTAGATATCAACGCCATTGAGTCGCTTAAGTTCGATAGCAATGAAGTCACCCTAGAAGGCGCTAATACCTCTTTTCAAGTGCATTTTAAGGTGCCCGGAGATGATTTTGTCAATTTATACAATGCTGCCCAATTGACAACGCCACTCGTTTTAGCTGCAAGTGCAAACTCGCCTTTTATGCTGGGTAAAAAACTGTGGCATGAAACAAGAATCGCATTGTTCAAGCAATCAATTGACAATCGCGTTAAAGCATTAAAGAACTGGCGACAGCCTGCTCGAGTAAACTTTGGGCACGGATGGTTACGCGAGAACGCTTGGGAGCTATTTGCTGAGAGCGTTTCGCTATACCCACCTTTGTTGCCTGTTGTAGATGAAGATGACAAGCCTTATGCGGAATTGATGTTACATCATGGGACCATTTGGACATGGAATAGGGCTGTATTTGATGCGAGCGGTAAAGGCCATTTACGCATTGAGTATAGAAGTTTGCCCGCTGGACCAACCGCAGTGGACATGTTAGCAAATGCGGCATTTGCTATCGGCCTGACAAAGGGGCTTTCTGAATCTGTTAATGAATACATGGTTAAACTGCCGTTTCAATACGCAGAATATAATTTCTATCGCGCCGCAAAAAAGGGATTGGATGCTGACATAGTGTGGCCGAGCATTCAGCAACATGAGTTAGAAGAAAAACCCATCAAACACCTCATATTACAAATGATCCCAATCGCATTTGAAGGGCTTGTAAGTTTGGGTGTCAACAAGGATGAAGCGTCATATTATCTTAATATTATTGAACAACGTGTAATACGCATGCAAAATGGCGCCTATTGGCAATTAAACCAGTTGGATACGCTTGAAAAGAAAGGACTCGGCCGGGAACATGCGCTTGCTAGTATGATGGAAGCTTACCTAAGCAATATGCGAGCTGATACACCCGTAAGTGAGTGGAAATATAACCCACCATAGTAATTGCTGTATTAACTGATGCGTGTTGATTTCACCGAATATCAATGCGACCGAAAATAATTATTTAGCCCTCAAACAATGCATTTAACTAAAATTGACTTCGATGACGCTAAGGCATTCGCTAAGGCACACAACTATCTAGACTTTTTAAAACGTCTTGGTAATCCTTGCTTTATTGAAACGCCAACTACTGAAAAACACAACCCTATCGTTATTGTGACTCTGCTTCATGGCAATGAAGTATCAGGGTTAAAAGCAATACATACCCTTTTACGTGATGACTTTGTATTTCATTGTCCGGTGGTATTCATTATTGGCTCGGTGTCTGCGGCGGTCACTGAACCCGTATTTACGCACAGAATGCTACCCGGCCAGAAAGATTTAAACCGGTGTTTTCTTCCAGATGCCGAACCATCAGTCGGTGTTAATCCACAGTCAATACTGGCAAATGCGATAACGCACTTGATCCGTTCCTATGCACCTAGATATGTGGTTGATATCCATAATACGTCGGGGAGTGGTCCCGCATTCGCTGTCATTGCGCCGCCAAACGGTGATATAGATTCATCTAACACGGATGATTACTTGGCATTGGCGAGTTATTTCAGTGAACGAGTGATCATTACCGACATTCGACTTGGCGCTTTGATGGAATGGGATTTTTCTTGTCCTATTATCACCTTTGAAGCTGGCGGTACGCACGATAGTCAATCAGATCATCATGCAAAACAAGGCATAACCAATTTATTGAATGCTGATAAGCAAGACAACCGATTTAGTAACATAGAGGTATTAACTTGCCCAAGGCGCGTCATGCTAAGGGAAAACTGTACGCTGATATACACCCAGTCCGAAATCGATGATGTTGATCTGTGTCTTCGTACTGATATTGAGCATCTGAATTTTACCCGTACGCCAGCTCACACACATATTGGTTGGGTGAACAATGATATCGATACGTTGCTAATGACTGACAAAGTAAGTGTACGTGTATCTGAGGTGTTTTATGTAAAGGACAACCGGCTATACACGAAGACCCAACTGATCATGTTTATGATAACCACAAGGGCTGACATCGCTTCAACTGATTGCCTGTTCTATTTCTCAAAAAGCGGATGATAATCCGTTTTTATATGACTAGAACTGAATGACTACAACCAGTGAGTATCGAGAAGACGCGTTGTTCAGATGTGTGTTACCAACCATTCACTCTGTCATATCTTTCAATAATACTGCCGTTCTCAAAGACGTGATATTCTGAATATGCGGCAGCGGTCATACAAGCGTGATTGGGTAGGACAATAACTTTAGTGCCTACAGATAACAATGAAAATTGTTCATCATTGCGCAAGCAAATGACACCGTGCTCTTGATTTGCTTGATGCACTATCAAGCCATATATGGGCCGCCATGTAATGGGATCAACCACTAATCCATAACCATAATCCTTCGCCTGTGATGCAGTACCACGATCTTTTGATAGCGCGAGACCACCTGCATCAATAATCACACGATTGTGCGATTTTTTGTGGCTAATGACGGTCGCAAGCACGCCGAGTGCAATGTCTGCGATTTCGCAAACGCCAATGTTTGCCATAACCAAATCATAAAAGACAAAAACGCCCGCACGCACTTCATCGATACCGTTAAGATCTTCATATACATTTGCTGCCGGCGTTGAACCAATACTAAGCCAAGGACATTCAATGCCAGCTCCACGCAAATACTGTTTTGCCGTACGCATTTTTTCTACTTCTAACGCTGCATGGCGCGCCAATTCTGCTTGTGTTTGACAAGCATAAGATTCACCGGCATGCGTCATAAGTCCACAGAATGCTAAACTCTTATTTGTAGATATTCTTTGTGCGAGGATCCGTAAATCGTCTTCATCGGGTAAAAGCCCGGCGCGATGACCATCGACATCAATTTCAATCATTAAATTAATAACTACGTCAACTTTTTCTAAGGATCGCTCTAACCTATCCAAAACAGAAAGATTATCAATTAAAAAAAGCATCGTGGGACATCGTGTAACGAGCTCAATTGCTCTATCGATTTTGTTAGGTGCAAGCGTAACGGCGTACAGAATGTCGGTAAATCCGCCGTCGAAGAAATATTCTGCTTCTTGAAGCGTCGACACAGTGATTCCACGCATGGGTGGTTGTTGCATTCGTTTTGCCAGCGCGATGGATTTGGCGGTTTTAAGATGCGGACGGATGTATGTATTTAAGCCACTGCATTTGCTGTATAGACGCGCAACATTGTTATCAAAACGCTGTTGATGCAAAACCAATGACGGGGTCGGCAATGTTTCCAGTGGTCGTTTCAATTGCTCGCTTGTTTTCACCTGATAAAGGTTGTGTACCTACTTAACGTTACCGATTAAAGGGTACTACCATAATCTGCTCATCGTCAAAAAAGATTATTGAACTGTTGACCGTTTTGTCAATTTCTAGCTCTGCGTGACCCATTATTATTTTTACACCAGAATATAGTTTTCTATGCGCTTGAATTTGAAGTCCTTCCATTTGTGCCCTCAACTTTTCTGTCGATTCGTTTTCGGTAATTTCTATCCATTCAAGTAACGACTTCTGTTCATCCAACGCACATCGCAAAGCCATAATCTTATCTTTTATTCTGCCCTCAATACCGTACCCGCTGATTTTTTCGAGTTTGTCCTCATGACTTGATGTATTAGATGCCAGATTTAATCGCAGTTCGTTTAACGCTTGGAGTTTCTCACGTTGCGATGCGACTGCGTCACTGTAATCAATGATTAACCGACTGCCTGACACGGCACCTACTTTTCCGGCACATACCAAACCGCCAGCAACTATTCGGCAGGCTATTAGACTACCATCGATGAGTTCTCTAGATTTACCGACAATGAGATCACCACCACAAGCAATGGTTGAGTGAGATAATTGCTTAGTCACCAACAAGTCACGTTGCGTGACAATGTTTACGTGCTGAGCGTGTCCCACACTGATGCTGCCAGCAGCATCTAGCAAGCAGTCATCTGCATCCTGCTTGCCGGTGATACCTTCTGTAATGATGATGTTGCCGTCTGTTTTGATGAACGCTGATTCAACGAATCCATTGATAGTGACATCGCCGGATGCAACGACTCGCATACTTTCTGTTACATCGCCGTTAACGACGACAGCACCGTTGTAGTCAATATTCCCCGTTTTGACGTTTACGCCATTGACGGTATAGACATCGTCAACATAGAGAACGTCGTCTCTAAATTTTGGTTGTCCACAAACAGTCGCAATGATCTCCTGATCATTTTTAGGGTTGATTGCAGTGTTGTTACCAAGCTTGGGCGTGACGTGTTCACCCACTTGTGCCATCAATTCTCGTCCGTATACGTCATAGCCATTTCGGCCGGGTTTCGGTGGCAGAATTTTTGCAATAACTTCATTTTCTTTGACGGCGACAATTTGCCCAAGATTTCGCATATCCACACGATGCCGAGTTAAACTCTGTGGCGTGAATTCTCGTGTGGATGCATCATTGACAATGGTTTTAACTCTTGAGTTTTTGCCTTTGCGCGGAGGCAACCCTTTTGCAATCATATCGCAGACGCTGTGTCCCGCTTGCAGTTTTCTAGATTCCTTAACCAGTGCTTTTATTCGCTTTGCACTTATACCTCTGGCAATACCAAGGAGACTGAGCCGCGCGTGCACCTCTTCGACTTTGACTGGATCGCCTCCATGCGCGGATTCAATGGTCGCATTCACTGTCATAGAATCAATTTCGACATCAATTGTCAGTTTCGCATCGACTTGTAAAGCGATGGCAGAACTGACTTCTGCGCTATTTGCCTCTTTGATTCTAGTGACTACGGTCTTTATAACTGCGTCTAATGCATCTTCATCTAATAGGTGATCGCCGTAAGGAGAACACTCAAAAAATTGCTTTATGCGGCTGGATTCCATTTTGCTTGAGTCACATTGGCCAGGATCTATCACCATCGAAACGCGTTTATCGATGTTATTAAAGTCGAAGCTTACACCTTTCATTGAGTCTATATAGTCAAATGTTTGAGTTGTACATTACAGTATCGGCCGGAGGCTTCATCTGCGTTAATGATATTGTAAATTACATTAAGATTTTATCTTACGGCATTTTATTCTATTTGATTACTTATATACGCAAAGGATAATACTTCTGCAAGTTTGTTTTAGACGTTCACCCATACGACAACTCTTACGTGTTTTCTTAATAGAAGCGCCGTTATAAAACGAAGTTTTCATCCAGCAATACCAATATGGACATTTAGGATGATATTTCGCAAAAAAGATGTAAACATTCTGTAAAAACAACCGATAGATATAATCACAAAGTATTATTCTTTTTTACTTTAACAGTTTTTTGGTATTCGCTAATTTTTTAGCATCGGTTGTTGCCAATTTCGTTAAATAGACCAAACAGTTAGTAAACGTGGTTAGCAAGCAACATAAAAACCGAACAATCAAACAAGCACTTTTTGATTCGATTTTGGACGGGATCATTGTAATCGATCAAAAAGGCACCATCTGCGATATTAATCAGTCGACGAATTTACTCTTTGATTATGATGATGGTGAACTCGTCGGAAAAGACTTCTCCACCCTACTCGACTGCGAAGATCCATTGATGAGTGAAGCGCTTCTGTTCAATGCCTCAACAATGACGCAATCAAGCAAGGATTATGAACGACTTGAAGTCGTTGCAAAAAAGAAAACGGATGAATTGTTTTACGTCGTGCTATCGTCCGCTCAATTTGAAGACGACGGCGAAGCGTTGTTTTTAGTGACAGTTAAAGATATCAGCAACCAGGTAGAAGAACTGCTTTCTGCAGAATTTCAGGCGTTGTACGACGACTTAACTGGTTTGGCAAGTCGACGCTTGTTAGAGCAAAAAATTGAAACCGCAATCAGCAAAGCGATAAGAAACGAACAGGTATTTCATGTGCTTTTTATCGATTTGGACAACTTCAAACCTATTAATGATGAACTCGGCCACGATGTTGGCGATGACGTCCTGATCATGTTTGCCAAACGCTTGTCCAATTGCTTTCGTACCGACGATGTATGTGCACGGATAGGCGGAGATGAATTCGTTGTGCTATGTGAACCTTCTCCCACAGGAGGCGATGGACGCCTATTGATCGACAAGGTCAAGTCGGTACTTATCGAACCCATGCATCATAGAGACACTCAACTTAAACTGGATGCCAGTATAGGCATTTCAACTTTCCCAGACAATGGTGGCTCTGTTTCAGAGCTGATTAGATACGCAGATTCACAAATGTACGAAATGAAGCGAGGATTTAAACATGAACGCAGATGACGATTTGGTAACCTTGACCTATATCAGTCACTCCTTGATAAAACCTGAAAAATTACCATCAGAGCTAAAACGATTGGAGACTAAAGCGAGCTATGCGAATCGTCAAAATGAAATTTCTGGTCTGTTAATTCATCGTCAACATCGATTCATTCAGCGCCTAGAAGGGAGACGTTCAAAAATAGACGCATTAATGGAAAAAATAAGAGCGGATAAACGGCATAGAAACATCAACGTCATCTTTTATGAAAAACTCAATCAAAGACTCTATCCCAATTGGTCACAAATGAGAGTGATCAGCGGCAGTAAAGGTACTGAAGCAATCGATAGACTTTTCATCAATCTTGAAACGGGAAACAAGAAGGTCCTGTCAAATCAGCAGTGCCGCTTTATTGTAAGTTTTGTGCAAAACTTCGATGGCAAATCTGATGGTAAAACAAATTATGAAAAAGCGATTTGATGGCTGTGAATCTGAATTCATCAGGGCATAGTCGTTAATTCAGCGCCAGGGCGCCATTGCGCACACAACAATGATTTTTTGATACAAAAATCTGCATTGATTTATCATCCAATTACCATCAAAATCTCGGTATCAAGTCGTCATTAACTGTCTGATGTTATTCAATCAAATACCCTAAAATCGATGCACATAGCAATCTTTGGTTCCGCCTTTAACCCCCCAACGCTTGGACACGCAGATGTCATCAAGCAAGTGATAGAAACACATCCCTATGTTAATGAAATAGTGCTTGTGCCATCATTCAAGCATGCGTTTGACAAAAAAATGATGGACTACTACAAACGAATAGCAATGCTTGAGCTTTTTGCCAGTGACCTGTGCTGTGAGAAAGTTAAAGTAGTGGCAATCGAGCATCTGATGTGTCGAGGAGACACACCCGTGTATACCTTTGATTTATTGGAATACATCGAAAATGAAGTCTTTCCTAATGCTAGACTCAGTTTTGTGATCGGACCGGATAATCAACAAAACTGGCATAAGTTCTATAAATCAGATGAAGTAGCAAAGCGCTGGCATCTGCTTTGTGTGCAAGAGAGAATTCATATACGCTCAACAACTGTGCGAAAATTGTTATCTGACAATCAGAGTATTGCCAAGCTTGTCACAACCAAGGTAAACGGCTATTTGATGAATCATAGAGATAGTTGGATTGAGTGAAATGGTAAAGGAGTCGCAATGATGCTTGGCATAGAGTCACCGTTCATTTTACTCAACTTGATTATTGGTTTACCGCTACTTGTCTTATTTTTAAAGGTACATACGATTTTACTCGTTGTGAAATCAGGTCACCAAGCTATGCCGACAAGTATTTTTTGCGTGGTCTTTATTGCACTCTACTTTGTCTTTTTTTGGATCTTCTCCAATGTAATCAAATTGAGCGCTGATGCAATGTCTGAAATATCGCTTGTTCAGGTTTTACTGGCGTCGATTCCGACCACTGTACTACTCTACATTATTTTTGAAGCAGTCAATAAGCTATTCGGTAAAAACGAAATAGAGAACTGAAACCTTGTTTATTTGATCAGATCAGTTGATGACATGCCACTGCGTTTGTCTTCCTGCCAAATACAACACTTTATCACCATCGAAAACGGCACTTTGTTCCAGCTTGATTTGGATCCACTGATCACCCCATTCCGCTAGTTGCGTTTTGATATTGCCTTCTATCGCGTAAGCGGTATCTGGATACAATGGCCAATCGCCCTGCACTGGCGTAGGTCCCTGGTTGTCCCACATGCCTATTGTGGGTCCACTCGCATGCCCTACAAATCCCAATGGGTGAGTATAGATACTGCTGATGATCCCCGCACGCTTGCTCAGGTTGATGGTATCTTGCAAAATCTCATTGCCAGTCTTTCCTGTCTTGAAATTGCTCGTCAAAATGTCCTGCCATTGATTGCCTATGGCCATTGCCTTAACAAGTCCTCGCGGCGGTGATGTCTCGCCGAGCTTAAGTACATACGCCATTTCTTGCGTATCAGTACATTGATTCAAATAACAAATGCCGACGTCAGTGTGCAAGATATCACCCGGTAACACCGTGCGATTATCAATCCCAATAAAGGCGTCTTCTTTTTTGGCATTATCACCTTTTCGCTGAATATTGACATAGGGTTGAAACCAAGGGCGAAGTTGTAACGCTTCAAATCGTTCTCTTAAGTACCAGGCAATATCGTTGGTCGTTGTTATGCCTGGGGTTATCACCTTATTTGAAAACGCTTCTGCTATCACACGACGTGCAATTGTCACGACCTGAGGATA
>JBCDMA010000094.1:0-12500 GCA_038744645.1 Pseudomonadota bacterium
CGTCAGGAATGAAATCTGTACACTGACCTATTTCTGTATTCGTTATTTGTAATTCAGGCTTGTTAGTTCGCACAAAAAGCGGTGCCTATAGACTTTATCATCTACAGCAGCATTTTTTGGTGATAGCGCGCATCGAGTATTGGGCTGTTAAGTCTCCGTTTGCGATGACATTATTTGAAGATTTTTTGTTATGTCCAAGAAGACTCAAATTATTAATGCCTCTTAGAAGATAGTCTTCACAGGATTTATTGACGCACATGCCCATTCCGTCAGTGAGTTGTCGAGTCAAAAAAACAGCGCACGCGTCAGTTAAATGATGCATAACCTAACTGCCTTAAATCAAAACCACTTTTTAAACAATTCGATCATTGATAAATTACAATGCGTCAAATCACTAGGCCACATAAAATGGAAATACGATATCAAGATATCGGGCTAATCACTGGCCCAACGGTATTTTTCATGATGCTGCTCGTCGGCGAGAATCAATCAGTAATGGCTGAAGATGCTTGGCGCGTTGCAGCAGTTGGACTATGGATGGCAATTTGGTGGGCAACGGAAGCTATTCCTGTGCCGGTTACTGCTTTTTTGCCGATAATCACATTTCCCCTGCTTGGTATTTCGAGTATTGCGGCGACGACGCAAGCCTATGCAAATCCAATCATATATTTATTTCTTGGTGCATTTATCCTCGCGCTTGCCGTTGAGCGATGGCTATTACATAAACGCATTGCATTGGCCTTATTAGAAATCACGGGAACGGATGGTAAATGGTTGATCGGCGGATTCATGCTAGTGGCCGCATTGTTGTCAATGTGGATGACAAACACGTCAACAACTATGATGCTGATGCCAATCGCGTTATCCGTTGCTACCGTGATAGTTAACAGCAATCAAACACTAACTGAAAAACAAACATCCGATTTTAAAACTGCAATGTTATTGGGACTCGCCTTCGCAGCGACGATAGGCGGCCTTTCTACACTTGTAGGGACGCCACCAAATGCGCTCTTCGCTGCATTTTTACAAGATAACTACGATATCACTATTTCGTTTGCCAATTGGATGCTAGTTGGCGTGCCGGTAATGCTTATCATGCTGCCATTGGCATGGTGGGTACTTACGCACTTAAGTTATAAGGTCAATGTCCCGGCCAGTTCCGCGGTGCAAGACCATCTTAAAAGCATGAAAACGGAACTTGGTGATATCTCGACCGCAGAAAGACGTGTGGCAATGCTTTTTTTAATTGTAGTGGTGATGTGGATATTGCGAAGACCCATTTCGGCATGGCTTGACATCACTTTTTTGACAGATACCGGCATTGCGATGACGGCGGCTCTACTGCTCTTTTTACTGCCCAGCGGTGACAAGGAGCAGCCGCAATTGATGACATGGGATTGCGTGCAAAAGTTACCGTGGGGTGTCTTGGTTCTATTTGGAGGTGGCTTAAGTCTCGCTTCTGCAGTATCAAAAAGTGGGCTCGCAGAGTGGCTCGGACAATCATTAGCTCCTTTGAGCGGCCTTGGCATTTTTGTGTTGATAATCGCCGCAACAGGACTCGTCATATTCCTTACTGAACTTACAAGCAATGTTGCTACATCGGCGACGTTTTTGCCCGTTGTTGCTGCAGTAGCGATCGAGTTGGGTGTGTCACCTATTCTCTTATGTGTGCCCATTACGTTGGCCGCGAGTTGCGCCTTTATGCTACCCGTTGCAACACCGCCAAATGCGATTATTTTTGCATCAGGCGCACTCACTATTCCCCAAATGGTCAGAGCTGGTGTCGTTCTAAATGTCATTGGTATGATCTTATTATCGATTGTTTCTATTTGGCTAGCGCCGGCGGTGCTTGGTTGATCCAGACAAGGTGATTTTAGCGGCTTTCCCGAAGTAAAATATCCGTTTCTCAATTATCTTGGTGTCAAACACAAGTTTCTCAAATTGCCCATACCTCACAAATATTTATCGCATTTTTCCATAAGACATCATCTTTATCTTCAACTAATAAACCTATGAACCGATCGCTTTTTGAACACTATCGATTCACTCTTGACTTGACCTTTTAGGTATGAAAACAAATCATCTGGCCAGTTTCCTTGTTGCTTTTCGGTATACTGATTGGGTCCTCGCATTTTTAATAGGGATTCGCGAAGAACAAGAAAGGAGTTAATCATGAACACAACTAGCATATCCAAATGCCATCGTCCAAGCAGTAAATTAGAATCGACAACGATTAGCATGCTAGAGCATCCATGGTTAGTTGTATTTTTTTCAGCTTTAGTCATCGTCGGTTGTTTATCTGGAATAACCAAAGTTACTAAAGACCCATCCGTTGATGCTTTTGTGCCACAAGACCATCCTGCAGCCATCAATAGAGAAAAAGCAAAAGACGTCTTTGGCTTAGAAGACCCCGTTATTGTTGGGCTTTCAGTACCTGAATCAGAAACCGTGTTCACGCCCGAGCGACTATCCGTTCTTCGTCAAATTGATTCAGCTGTGAGAAAAATAGATGGCGTGAAAAAAAATGACGTTATCAGTTTGGCGAATCAAAATGCCATTTTTGGAGAAAACGGCGATTTAAATGTTGAACCCATCATTGAAAAAGGCCCTTTAACAGATAGCTTAACTAACCTTGCCGAAGATAGGTATGCGGCTATGCCAATGCTCGAGGGCTTACTGGCATCTCAAGATAAGCGATTACTTACTATCATTATACCTGTTGAAGATCCGAATCATGCATTTACCACGGTGGAAGAAATAAAACAGGCTGCTCTAGCCATCGCTGCGGAAGAATTTGATGTTCACATTGCAGGTGTTGCGGCGATGAACGCTCGCCTATCACACATGGTAAATACTGACACTAGGATCTTCGTGCCCGCAGCCGTCTTAACCGTGTTGATATTTTTGTTCATTGCACATAGAAATCCTGCTGCGATTACGGGTCCGCTTTTGGTAATAGCGGGATCGGCTGGTATTGCTATCGGCATCATGGGTTGGTTAGGCGCACATTATTATCTAATTACCACTGCGTTACCTGTTGTCATCATGGCCATTGCTGTCGCGGATTGCTTGCATATCTCAACCTATTATCTTCGAGCAAAGTCCGACTCTCGCGATTTAACCCCTGTCGAAGGAATAAAATACGCATTGAGCAAGGCGTGGCTACCTGTTTCTTTAACCAGCATCACTACCATTGCTGCATTTATCGGATTATCGCTTGGCGCAGCGATGAAACCCATCAGCGAATTTGGATTGTTTGCTGCGGTTGGCGTTGCTGCGGCTTGGCTACTCAGCCTAACCCTGTTACCTGCAATTATTGTTTTGACAAAACTGTCATCATCGAAAGCACATACAAACAAAGGCATTGCGTCTCATCATATCGAAAGCATTGTTAACTCAATGACTCGCAGCGCCTTCGACAAACCAATACAGGCATTATTTCTCGTCGTTATTGTTACCGGATTTATGGCGATTTTTGCTATCCAAGCACAATTTGATTATGAGAGAAAACGCTATTTTAGTGATAACGACACTGTACGAATAGCCGATGCTGAAATCAATGAACGACTTGGTGGCATCAATTTTCTCGATGTTGTTGTTGAATCACAAGCAGCGGGGGGTTTGATGACACCAGCTGCATTGTCACAGATTAAGCAACTACGAGAAACAATAAGCGAGCTACCAAATATTGAAAAGGTTTCTGGCGTTGATGAATACATTGCGCTGATGCACGAGGTGCTTACGGATGCGCCGCAAGGCCAATTACCTGATAGAGAAAAAGCGCCAGCACAATATATGTTCTTATATGAAGCTTCCGGTGCCCCTGAAGACTTCAAACAGGAAATCGATTTCGAACACCAGCGCGCATTAATTCGAGCTCAACTGAATACTGACAGTTATGCGACAACGTCTCCTATCATTGAAGTGCTAGAAAACAGTGTAAGCGAATGGCGTATATCGTCAGGCTTGAATGCAAATATCAGCGGTCGGGTTGCAGTTAACAATGGTTGGATGTCACAGCTGGCAAAAAATCATTTTATTGGATTAAGCCTCGCTCTTTTACTTGTCTTTGTGTCCACAGTTGTCGCTTTTAGGTCAGTCAGATACGCGATCTTAGCCATGATCCCGGTTTTGTTAGGCATTGTGAGTGTTTATGCCACCATGGGTCTTTTCGCTATTGATATCGCGCCAGCAACGTCCATGACCGCTGCTATTGCTACTGGCTTAGGCATAGATTTTGGCATTCACCTGATTTCTCATATAAAGAAACGTGCAGCCAGCGGCGCAATCGGTCTTGATGCTTTCCAAGGAAGTTATGATATCGTCGCCCGCGCTTGTTTTTATTCGGCGGTCGCCCTCGGGGTTGCATTAGCGGTAGTGAGCTTTTCTTCTGCACCTCCATTGCGGTGGTTTGGCTTATTAGTATCTGTAGGCGCATTTGGCTCGCTTATCGGTGCCTTATTGGTGGTACCTGCAATATGGTCCGTCGGCACTTTATTAGTAAGAGGTAGACAGGCTCATGCAGTATAGTTTGCGTTCAGTTATCGTATGTAGTCTTTTGTTTTTTTCGAGCGTTGGGTTCACAAATAGTAATCCATCCACTTTAGATGCCTTATCACTTGCTCAACTTGTTGCCGATCGCCCTTCAAATGAAGGACGTGTTGGCACCATGCATTTTCGCTTGATCAACAGTGCGAAACGGGAGCGTACCCGTGAAGCATTGATGGCGCATTCGGATGTGAACAACGTTGAGCGCATTGCCATTTTTTTCACTCAGCCGAGCATGATTGAAGAAACCGCCTTTTTGAGTCTAAATTACGATGAAGACGAAGACGAAAATTGGCTTTACCTGCCTGCAACCGAACGAGTTAGGCGACTACCGACGTCAGATAGAGGTGACTACTTTCTTGGCACCGACCTGACTTACGGTGATATAAAAGACAATTTCAAATTTAATATCAGCGATTGGGATTTTGCGTTGGAAGATGCTGATGCTGGCAATCACCAGGGCAATATAAAAGTATTGCTAGGTAAGGCAAAATCTCCAGAAAAAAGCGAAGAACTCGGCTATGCCAGTTTTCGCGCAAAAATAGACACTTCAACTGCATTTCCGATATGGGCAGAATATACCGATGTTGACGGCGAGTTACTGAAGAAAGTTGAAGTGCTCGACATTGCCCTGGTTGGAGGCGCACAGACAGCATTACACTTTTCTGCTGAAAACTATCAGACCGGCCACAAAACCATTGTGCATTTTACAAATATGCGGCATGTCCCTGATCTTGACGAAACCATATTTGAACCGGACTCGCTTGCATATGGTGTCCCCGATGTCCAAGAGTAAACTCGTAAAAGTCGCACTGGTTTTCTCCTTAATAACACTAGTGTTTTTAAAACCTTCAACTCTCTTTGCAAGAGAAACAACATTCAATCGCTCGGTAACTATCAGTCAAACTTTGGCTGCGGGCATAGACAATAACAATAGCGATCTCATTCGCTTTTCATTGCGACCGACACTTGACGCCAAGATGCCTTCAGGTTGGCGAGCAAAAGCAGTCCTAAGACTCGAACGTTCTGACGGTGATACTGGCCTTGGAACCTTGGACACTTTTGATTCAATATCTAAGCCTTGGGACATAAACGCCCATACCCACCTCGAATTAGAGCGCGCAACACTATCGTGGCGCAAACGTTCCACTCGAATTACACTGGGTAAACAGACGCTAGCATGGGGTGTTTTGGATGGTTTGCAGGTTACTGATAGATTCGATGCAACGCGCAAAAGGGAAGCTGTTTTCATAGACCAGCGTCCAGATAGAATCGCCCGTTGGGGCGCAAGAGCACAGTTTAAATCATCTAACATTCGTTGGGATATTGGCTTGTTGCTAGATGGAACAGGCGACCAACTTGCTACAATTGGCAGTACCTATGCAGTGCGAGCAGCGAGATTTCGCGCTGGATTAGATAGTGGCCAAACGCTACCTGCAATAAGTATTCACCCTTCAAATGAAGCAACCTTTGGCATCAGAGGTAATTATCGTTGGGGCAAAAGCGATATGTCATTGTTGATGATACAGGGGCCCGATCCGGAACCCGTATATTCGTTAAATGAAAACGGCATCGACGTACGCTTTGAAGCAAGAACTCTCCTTGGTTTAACCTGGCAGCACCCACACGGTCCGAGAGTATGGCGACTGGAAGTCGCTTCCATTCACAATCAACCGATTAATACACAGCAAAATGGCCTGACAATAGTCGACAGAAATAGATGGCTTGCAGGCGTTGGATTAGATTGGGATTTACCAAAAAATACGTTTTTAAATATTCAAATCGGACTCGATGATATCTCCGGTGAACAGCTGTTTAGAACCAATAGAGACGTGATTTCTACAATAAAAATTCAACGTGGTGTATGGAACAATACGCTTAAACTAAGTACTGAATTCATCGGATCATTACGAGAAAACGATGGCACAGTTCGGCCCGCTATTGGTTGGCACGCCAGTGATTCACTCTACCTGCAGGCTGGGGTGGATATTGTCTGGGGTAATATGAATGAAACATTCGGCCAGTTTAATGAAACAGATAGGGTGTGGTTAAGAGCCGCATGGGAGCTGTAGACGTTAAAGCGGTTAAGTCTTTCAACTTTAAATGCACACTGTCTGAACATGCAGCCCACAAAGTAAACTTATGGGCGATTCATTACTCAAAGATTCACTTATTAAAAATCCGTAGGTGCAGGTGGCGCCTCAATACTCTTTCTCGGATTTGGTTGCAAATCTTTTAGCAATTCCTCAACTGCACGTTCAATTGTGGGATCTTTGCCTTGATGAATCAATTCGGGCCTATCGATGACTTCAATGTCAGGCACCACACCTTCATTTTCGACTACCCAGTTTCCTTCCGTGTCCAGTATCCTAAAGGTCGGCGGCAGAAAAACACCTCCATCAACCAGGCCGGGCGCGCCACTGATCCCGATAAGACCACCCCAGGTGCGGGTACCGATGATTTTGCCCAACCCCATTTTGCGAAAATAATACGGCAACGCATCGCCACCTGATGACGAGTTGTAATTCGTTAACATGACTTTTGGACCATCATGTGCGTAAAGGGGCGTTGCATTTGGTTGTAAACCTCGTTGCTTCCAATAGTTTAAAGTTTTGCGTCCAAGTAACTCCATCATGCGATCGGGAATGAAACCACCACCGTTATAGCGATCGTCGATAATGAGCGCGTCCTTGGTTATTTGAGGTAGGAATTGTTTAAACAACTCTCGATTGCCTGGCACGGCGGTGTTGGGTAGGTGAACATAGCCGATACGCCCATTCGACAACGCATCGACCATTGCTGCGCGGCTAGTTACCCAATCCAGGTATCTCAATGAAGTCTCGGATGGTATTGGTTTTACGACTGCGCTCCATGACTTATTCCCTTTATCCGAAGTGCTCATCGTGAGTGTTACCTGCTTGCCAACGGTGTTTTCAAGAAGCTCGTAAATGTTGGACACTGAATCAACCGACTTGCCATTTATTGCTAGGATGAAATCCCCTTCCCGCGCTTTCACGCCAATTTCCGTTAAAGGTGAACGGAACGCGCTGTGCCAATTTTCACCTGTAAAAATCTTATCGATTCGGTAGTTACCGTTTTCTGATTTTGACAGTTCAGCGCCAAGCAACCCACCATCCATGCGCTCTACAGTGGGTTGATCACCACTTTGCACGTAGACATGGCCGGCATTTAATTCCCCTGCAAGTTCACTTAACACATAATCGATATCCGTCCTGTGACTTGCGGCGTCAATCATCGGTTGATAGCGGCGCTTGACCTCTGGCCAATCCATTCCGTGCATATTGGGATCGTAAAACCAATCGCGCGCAACCCGCCAGGCTTCATCGTAGATTTGCTGCCATTCGATCATTGGGTTGATTTTGACTTTCATCTCAGAGAGGGCCAAGCGACTTTCAGCAGGTTCTTGATCGGGTTTTGCATCAATGATTGAATACTCATCTGCAGACTGCACCAAAAGCATGTTCCCATCGGAAGAAAGTTTGTAGTCGGATATGTCGGCAGCAACGACATCTGGCGATTTGTTTTCGGCAATATTAAACATTATAAGTTCGCTGTTTCCGTTGCTCGTTCGCAATGCAAAAAGACCCTCTACACCGGCAGACAAGTTGCTATAGTTTCCACTGCCACCATTAAGCGCCATAACGCGAGCATCGAGTTCGTCAAATTCGATTCTTACCTCAACGTCTTCCTCTGAATCGTCTTCTGCCTCATCGGAATTTACTTCATCGCTTTGCAATGGGTAGATTGGCCCTACAGATTGATTTAACGCCAATGCATATACGCGAGTCGCATTGTTATAGAGATAATTAAATTCGTAGCTGCTGAAGGTTAAGTTGTAATCTCGCTCAGAGGTAAAAAACAAATATTGTCCATCTCTGCTGAACACGGCATTACCTTCGTTCGTCTTGTTTGAGGTTAACGGGTGAGTAGATTTTTCTTTTGTGTCAAATACAAAGACAGACGTCATGCCGTTGTCCGCTGTTTTTAAGTATGCCAACCAGCGACTGTCGGGTGACCAGCGATAGTAGGTTATATCATCAAAAATACCTGCATCTATTTCCGTTTTTTTCTTACCGTTTGCGCTGATGATCCAGAGCTTTTGTCGTTTATCACTGTACGCAAAACTATCACCATCAGGTGACCACTCAGGATGGAACTTCCATATAACACTATCATTTGTGATTTGAATTGCGTCTCCTACTCCATCCTGCGATTTAACATATAGCTCGTATTCACCTGTTGCATCACTTAAATACGCCACAGTCTTACCATCGGGCGACCAGCTGACACTTATTTCTCTGGCACTAGGGGTATTGGAGATATTGCGCACCTCACCGTTTTTTGCAGGTACAGTAAACAATTCACCACGTGCCGCAAATACTGCGCGATTTCCATCCGATGAAATATCCATAGATTGAATATTTTCTTTTGCATCTTTAAAAACAGGTTGAAGGTATTCTCGCGTGCCTTGTACATCAATCGTTAGGCGTTGCGATGATTTTTGTGGTGTATATCGCCACAAGTAGCCGCCCGCTTCATAAACGATGGCATCCGGACCTGATGACACCCATAGCACATCGAAATCATCGTGTTGCGTGACCTTCACTGGTTCACCGTCTTCTTCGTAGCGGTACAAATTGAGTTTGAATTCACGATCGGATGCGAAATAGATATCGCCATCAAGCCAAACGGGTTGATTATCGGTAGCCGGGTGCGTAGTCATCTGCTTTGAGGTGTTGTTGACTAAATCATAGGTCCAAACATCTTGCGCTCTGCCGCCACGGTAGCGTTTCCAAGTTCGAAATTCTCTGTCGATTGGCGTATAGATAAATGTATTGCCGTCACCAGATAGGGTGCCACCACCCGTTTCTGGTACTGCTAGGTTTTGTTCAAGCCCGCCGTCAACCGGCACCCAAATAGGCCGGCCCATTCTCGGCCCCCAAGGCAATCGATTCGCTCGCACTAGGATTTTCGAATCATCTGCACTCCAATCCAAAACGCGGTAATCGAATCCTCCTCGAGGCGGCATGGGACCGACATCATTGTAATAGGTAAGCTGCTTTAATGATGTTCCATCTATGTTCATAACATAGACTTGTCTATTTCCGCTGTACTCTGCGGAAAAGGCAAGTTTACTTCCATCTCGAGAAAACTTTGGAAAGAGTTCCATTCCCAGATGACTAGTCAAACGCGTGCTTTCCCCACTCTTTATATCAGCAACATAAATGTCGCCAGCATAGACAAAAGCCACTTTTTCCTTGTGAATATCTGCAAATCTTAAGTTTCTCGTATCAGCGTTGACGCTGTCACTTAACGTCAATACAAACGCAACGACTGCATAGCATAATACAGATATGGGTGTCTTTAGCATGAAAAATCCATTTGGTTTTTAGCGTGGAAAGTTAATTTTTTGTGAATTTAACTGTCTGAGTATAGTGTATTGAAGCAAGGCGCAGCAATGGTTACCAGATATCGCATTGCGTTAAAATTGTATCTTTTTGTGTCGATATGGTTTGTGATGCTTTTGTTATAGTTTATCTGCCCTTATCCGTATATTTAGTTGTTTGAACGTAGTAGTAAATTCATTCATTAGTATGATTCTTGCCTCAATTAGTATGATTCTGAGTGTGCCTGGGTTGCTAATATTTAACCTCATCTTTACTCTGAGTTTACGTTTATTGAAATCACAACGTAATTAAGGATAAAAAAGATGCCAAAATTTGTAATTGAACGTGAAATTCCGGGTGCAGGTGATTTATCAGCTGAAGAGCTTCAAGGAATTTCTGCGAAATCATGCGGTGTATTGCGTGAAATTGGCCCTCAGGTACAGTGGCTACAAAGCTACGTTACTGATGACAAAATTTACTGTGTGTATATTGCACCTGATAAAGAATCAGTGGTTAAGCATGCTGAAATGGGTGGTTTTCCGGCAAACTCCGTGTCTGTGGTCAAAACAGTCATTGATCCTACCACTGCCGAGTAACGACCTCTTTTTTCACTATCAGTACAAAGTGGCAATGGACTCCCTAAACCATTGTCACACTGTATTCGCATACACTATGCAACCGACTCTTCATTGCCGCTTTGACATGTTCAGTATTTAGAACTATAAACCTATGACTTTTAAACAGACACGCACATGTCTGTTGTATTAATTTCATCAGTTGAAATAGTTACCTAATTTGTAACTCAAACTGTTTGATACAACGCTAGTGTTTACGCACGCACAAGAGATTTGTGGTTTGTCAGCGTTATTGACGATTAGTCTCATCTAACAAGGAGAGGAATATGTCAATCGTAGATATGCTAAATGACGTCATTGCGAAAGAAGGAGGATATGTCAATCACCCGGCAGATCGCGGTGGGCCGACCAAGTACGGTATCACACAAAAAACACTCTCAAAATATCTCGAAAAAGCCGTATCAATTGATGAAGTGAAAGCGCTTGATATCGAAACGGCGCGAGACATATACGAACTGCGTTACTATCGCTCACCGAAAATTGACCGCTTATCCCCAGAAATTCAACCCTTTATATTCGACAGTGCAGTTAACCATGGACCGCGACGCGCTATTAAATTTGTCCAACACGTTTGTAATGATGCTGGCTATGGCCCACTGGTACTTGACGGCCTAATGGGACCCAAAACAAAGGCCCAAGCAAGAGCCTGTTGCGAAGAGCTGGGTGATTGGATGCTATTAGCCTTGATCGAAGAGCGTCAAATTTTTTATATACGCATCGTTGAAAACAACGACTCACAACAAGTGTTCTTGAAAGGTTGGCTAAATAGAGCACGTTCGTTCATCCCGGCTGTCGCCTAAGTAACTGAGTAGACCATTATGAGTAAATTAAAACTAGATCCCGTATCCACAGTGGTTGATTCAGTTTCAAAAGGTGTCGAAACCGTAGCTGGCGTATTCACAACCAATAAAGAAAAAGATGCTCAGCGTTCCGCAGATGAGCAGATGGCATTGCTGAAAGCTTATCAAGCTGAATTTAATGCAAGGCAAAATCGTAACTGGGTAGATTCACTTGCAGATGGCTTTAACCGATTAGTTCGGCCGTTCATTGTATGCTTGGTGCTGTTCATATTTATAGTTGCCTATTTTTCACCTCCACATCTCGCAGAAATAACGTTTGCACTATCTTCAATTCCAGATGGCTACTGGGCACTTTTAAGCGTGATCATCGCATTTTATTTTGGCGGCAGAATGCAGCTGAAAAGTCAGCAATTTAAATTTAACGAATCTCAGTTAGTCGCGGTAAAAGCATTAATTGAAACTAAAAAAGAATTTCGCAAGCTGGGTATGGAAGACGATGAACCTGACAGAGCGATAGGGGATTCAATTGCGAAGACAGAACGAATGGATACGGAAAGAGCAGATGAGATAAATACGGTTGTAGAAACGGCCTTAAAGTTTGCTAACACTGGTGAAAGTAAAACTGAGCTTTCTAAAAAAATCGATGAAATGAAAGATGAGGAGCCCGAGACCATTAAGAAACGAAGACGATTTGGTGCTCGAAAATTTCGCCATTAAACTGCCTTGAGAAAGCTAACGTCAAGAGTGTCAATTTTCAGGCTAAACTTTAAATAATATAAAAGATGCATACGACAGATGAGACTAGTATTGAAAAACAGTTGAGCCTAATAGAGCTCATCTAACTAGTCAAAACTTACGCTGTTTTGTTTAGTAAAAGGGCCATGTACCCATAGGAAGATTCACAGTATATCGAAAAAGCAGGTTTTACATGAACAACGACAATCTGAAGTAGTATTCTTAGATAAAAAACGTTGTTCCAAGCAAAGCCACATAAGCTATAAGTTATCTTCTCGTAAAAACTTAACGAGATAAAAGTAAACTACTACCAATACTACAGCGACGGGTATAAATACCAATAATGGATGACCTTCTTTCACCAAATAAAAGGA